>JAUNQM010000106.1 GCA_030536165.1 Prevotellaceae bacterium
GGCACCTAACAGGACGCGCTGCCGACATAGACTGCGGCACGGCACGAAACAAGAAAGTCTTTGACTGGCTCAACACCCATCGTAACACTCTCCCCATACGCGAGCTCCTCTGGGAAGGCAACGGCCGCTGGGTGCACGTGGCGATAAAGTGACAAAGTATGCACACCCAAGTCCACAACCTCCCCACTCGTCATCCTGCCCCCACATACGTCAGCCCAAACACCTCCATCGAAACGAGTCGTGCCATACTATGCCCTCGAAACAAGTCCTTCATCGTTGCGAAGTGAAAAGTTCGTCACGTAGGGGATTCTGAATCGAGTTCAGAATGACGAGTTGTGTGGCTCAGAATCATACGTAACGAAGAATTTCCACGTTAGATTTCCTTAATACGATAATTATTCGTAACTTTGCACGAAAATAGAAACCTATGGAAAAGATAGCAAGCTTTACAATCGACCACACGAAACTCATGCCAGGCGTGTATGTTTCGAGGAAAGACAAGGTTGGCGACACTGTGGTCACTACTTTCGACATAAGGATGAAGGCACCGAACCGCGAACCAGTACTCACCAATGAAGCCATACACACTATTGAGCACCTTGCTGCGACCTATCTGCGCAACGACGAAACGTGGAAAGACCGCATCGTGTATTGGGGACCTATGGGCTGCCTCACGGGCAACTACCTCATCATAAGCGGCGACTACACGGCTGACGATATTGTGCCTCTGATGAGAAAGACGTTTGAGTTTATCGCTGACTTTGAAGGTGAGATACCAGGCACAAAAGCCGACGAATGTGGCAACTACAAGATGCATTCGCTCGCCGAAGCAAAAGCCGAAAGCAAAAGATATCTTGACGAAGTGCTCAACAACAACTGCCCAACGGTGTACGAATAAGCCGCCCACGCGTGCGCACGTATATAATAATGTGTAATTAGATGAGAAGAAAGATATTCACTATAGCCTCCCTTATTGCTCTTACAGTGCTGACCAGCAGTTGCATCATACAAACCAATAAGCATGAGGCTCAGGTAAAAAAGACCGAGCAAACCGACTTCTACCCTATTCCACCACTCGTGCCAGACAGCCTCACCTTTGGCGGAGAAACAGTAAAACTCGACCGCGAAGACTTGGTTGAAAGGCTCGACCGCGAACTGATGTCGGTGACATACAACCAAATCACGACATTGCTTATACTGCGTCGTGCTGGCAAGATATTCCCACGCATTGAGCCAATACTGCGCAAACACGGACTTCCTGACGACCTGAAATACCTTGCCGTGATAGAAAGTTCGCTTAACCCTGCAGCACATTCACGTGCAGGTGCCGCGGGACTGTGGCAGTTTATGCCAGTTACAGCTCTGGAATATGGTTTGGAGATTAGCCCGTATGTTGATGAGCGTTACAACATAGAAAAGGAAACTGAAGTTGCATGCGAATACTTGAAAAGAGCGCACAAACGTTTTGGCGACTGGATGACGACTGCTGCGTCGTACAATGCAGGTATGGGCGGCATAGGCCGACGACTGAATGAGCAACTGGCAGAGAACGGCATGGACTTATGGCTGGTTGAGGAAACATCGCAATACATGTTCCGTCTGCTTTCGGCAAAGATGCTTTTCGACAATCCTGAAAATTTCGGTTTCAGAGTGACGGAAAAAGACCGATACCCATACCAAGAACCGAAAATCAGACTCTGCGTTGACTATCCGATAGCCGACCTTCCGACGTTTGCAAAGGAAAACAACTGTCCGTACGTGGCATTGCGTCGCGCAAACCTATGGCTTCGCTCCGACGCCCTGCCAAACCCAACACGCAAGCGCTACACAATCATCATACCACAGAATTAGGAACTCGCAACCGTTATTGATTGTCTCTAATCAATCAACTACCATTGCCACATGAGGGCGCTTCTCCAAGTCCTTGCCTCGCTTTAGGAAGACTATAGCACGGAATGACTCACCCACCGCTGGCACATTCTTCCCTTGCTCCATGAACATATCGACCGACACATAGCCCGACGTGAACGATGGTCCACTTGTGCCTGCCTCAACAATAGGCGCGCTTACGTCAGCCAGTTCCCACGCTATGTAACCTTTGTCATGGTTTACAAACGTCACTTTCAATTCGCGGATACCGAACTCGGCAGCTCCACTGCCCTTCGCATACACCTTATATATAATAGCCGACTTGAACTTGTTCTTCTCAGGTATCACTGGCACAAAGTCAACAAACTGCCCAGGACTTGCAGTGGCATGATACGTGGCCGAAACAAAGTGGCGCGACTTGGCATCATAGACGTGAGTATGCCTGTGCTCGGGATCAACGTGTTCCACATAGCCCGTCTCACAAGGGAACACCTCGTTAATCTTTCTTTGCGATAGGATTCCGCAATACACATTCGATGACTCGCCGTCTTTCTTGTCTTTCAAGATTACGTCGTACATCTGCCCTACATTCACAAAATGATGTTGGTTGCCTGTCTTTGGCAATGCCGGATTCACTCGCAGAGCATGAACCTCACAGTTTGCCTCCTTACCGTCGATGCCTACCAGCGATGCAAACTTCAGCTTGCGGCCATTGGTTTCAAACTCAGAAACCTTCGTCACAACCATCGGCACAGCAATATGGAATCCCATCCCGTTGACAATGCGCTCCATCTCAGTAGAATCGGCGAGTGTTTCCTGTGGCCGCATCAAGCGTGCAGTCACGTATGCCTTGCCAACCTTCTCCACAAGCGATGGGAACGCCTTGCCGGAATCGTCCTTCTGGCGTTCATAATCCTCGCGTCGCAGGTTCGACAGGTTCCACAGATTCAAGAACGGCACAAAGTGGAACTCAGCACTTGCCACAGCGACCTTGACCGCAGCATTCAGCATGGCAGAATGAAGCAGCGACGGTTTCACGACATCAAGTTTCATATACTCAGCCAACAACTGGCGGCAATAAAGCGGCGAAAGTTTTTCACTCTCACGGTTCAGCACCTTGCATATAGTCCAGGCGTATTCCTCCACTACCCTTCTATCATCTGGCGCAGCATCGGCAAACAACTTTTGCAACTCTCGCAACTGTACGGCTAAATCTTCTTCCATAGGTTATAATTTGATTTCTCACCCACAAAGTTACAACATTTTATCATAAAAAACATGGAATAATCAAAGAATCAAAAGATTTTATTCATAAAAACGCAAAATTATCCTAAAAAAGTTTGGCAGATTGATGAAATTACACTACCTTTGCAGCCGCTTAAGCAAATTCATCATAAAAAAGACGTTATAACGCACTAAATGAAAAAAGACGATTTAAAGAATCAATATCGCATCAACGAGCAGATACGCGTGCCTGAGGTGCGCATCGTTAGCGATGGTGGAGCAGAAGTTGTATCGACTCGCACAGCGCTCGATATGGCTCGACAGCAAGGAGTTGACCTTGTTGAGATATCACCTAACGCCAAGCCTCCTGTATGCCGACTTATTGATTATTCAAAGTTCCTTTATCAGCAGAAAAAGCGTCAGAAGGAAATGAAAGCTAAGCAAGTCAAGGTTGAAGTGAAAGAGATTCGTTTCGGACCTCAGACCGACGACCACGACTACAACTTCAAGCTCAAGCACGCCACGGAATTCCTCAAGGCAGGCAACAAGGTAAGAGCATACGTCTTCTTCCGCGGACGTTCAATCCTCTTCAAAGAGCAAGGCGAAGTGCTATTACTCCGTTTTGCCAACGACCTCGAAGAATATGGCAAAGTAGAGTCAATGCCTTCACTCGAAGGAAAGAAAATGTTCCTCTACCTCTCACCAAAGAAGGCTGGACAAGCCAAGAAAAGCCAGCAGGCAATGGACAAAGAAAAGGCCGAGGTAAAACGCAAAGAAGAAGAGCAGGCACAAAAGGAAGAGCAAGCCGCTCAGAACTCAGTCTTCGCCAACGCAAAGATTTCCCCAGAAGCTCTTGCAAAGCTTAAAGGCGAGGAATAAGTTACTAAAGCAAAGAATAAACGTGCAGCGCGCCACGGTATATGCGTTGCTGCATTGATGTATAACAAATAAAATTTATAAAACAATGCCAAAAGTAAAAACTAACTCCGCAGCGAAGAAAAGATTTCGCTTCACGGGCACAGGCAAGATCAAAAGACGTCATGCCTACCACAGTCACATTCTGACTAAGAAGACAAAGAAGCAAAAGCGTAATTTGGACCACACAGCAATCGTTGATCCATCTAACACAAAGCAGGTACGTGACTTGCTCAACTTGCGTTAATTAACAAGATGTTGAACTCTTTAAAATGTAAAGAATTATGCCAAGATCAGTAAATCACGTTGCTTCAAGAGCAAAAAGAAAGAGAATATTAAAGCTTACTCGCGGCTACTTCGGAGCGAGAAGAAATGTTTGGACAGTTGCCAAGAACACTTGGGAGAAGGGTCTTACCTACGCATTCCGCGACAGAAAGAACAAGAAGCGCAACTTCCGCGCATTGTGGATTCAGCGTATCAACGCTGCAGCACGCATGGAAGGTATGAGCTACTCAGTTCTCATGGGTAACCTCAAGAAGGCTGGTATCGAAATCAACCGCAAGGTCCTCGCTGACCTCGCAGTTAACAATCCAGAGGCTTTCAAGGCAATCGTAAACAAGGTTAAGTAAATTCCCAACACACTAACAAAACCGATATTAAAGGATCGTCATTCAGTAATGGCGGTCCTTTTTTTTGTACACATACTGGCTGGTCAGCCACAACATTGTCTCGCCGTCACGAAATCACAGCCATCAATCATCAATAAAAAGAGCCCTTCACACCTAAGGTGTTTCATGCGTTACACCTAAGGTGTGAGGGGTAGTAACACCTAAGGTGTGACAACAGTGACACCTAAGGTGTGGAGACCTCAAACAAATGACAAGTAGAGAAACATAGACACACAAAAAAAGCAGCTGCTTTCACAAGCGACCGCTTCATATAAATAGGTATTAGTTTTTAAAGGTATAAAGATTGTTTTCAGGATAACTGATGCAAAGATAAGCATTTATTTTTATCTGACAAACTTTTTCAAAAAAATTTCTGCAATTCGATTTTTGTGCGCCCACACATTAATATTATTTAACATTTGTACAACATTCGCATACATTATGCAACGGTTATATCTTAGAGCTATGAAAAATCAAAATAAATTTTGTTATTCGCTCACTTATTCGTAACTTTGCAAACAGAATAAGATTAAACACACAAAATATATGGAATTAGCAAAAAACTACAGCCCAAAAGAGGTTGAAAGCAAGTGGTATCAGTATTGGTTAGACAACAAGTTGTTCTCGTCGAAGCCTGACGGCAGGGAACCGTATACAATCGTGATTCCGCCACCAAACGTAACCGGTGTGCTCCACATGGGACACATGCTCAACAATACTATCCAGGACATCCTCGTGCGCAAGGCACGTATGGATGGTAAGAATGCTTGCTGGGTGCCTGGCACAGACCATGCCAGCATTGCTACAGAAGCTAAAGTGGTGAACAAGCTTGCCGAACAGGGCATAAAGAAGACCGACCTCACTCGCGAGGAATTCCTCAAGCATGCATGGGCATGGACAGAGGAACACGGAGGCATCATCCTGAAGCAACTTCGCAAGCTTGGCGCAAGCTGCGACTGGGACCGTACGGCATTCACTATGGACGAGGAGCGCTCAAAGAGCGTTATTAAGGTGTTTGTTGACCTCTACAACAAAGGCCTTATTTACCGTGGCGTGCGCATGGTGAACTGGGATCCGAAGGCACTGACTGCACTCTCTGACGAGGAAGTTATATATAAGGAAGAGCACTCAAAACTCTACTATCTGCGCTACTACGTAGAAGGCGAGGACAAGTATGCTGTAGTTGCAACCACACGCCCAGAGACAATCATGGGCGACACGGCTATGTGTATCAACCCTAACGACCCAAAGAATCAGTGGCTGAAGGGAAAGAAAGTAATCGTTCCGCTCGTAGGTCGCGTTGTTCCTGTTATTGAGGACGAATACGTAGATATCGAGTTCGGTACAGGTTGCCTCAAGGTTACACCTGCCCATGACGTAAACGACTATATGCTCGGCGACAAACACAACCTCGAAAGCATTGACATCTTCAACGACAACGGTACAATATCTGAAGCCGCAGGTATATACGTTGGCATGGACCGCTTCGACGTGAGAAAGCAGATAACTGAAGACCTCGAAAAGGCATGTTTGCTTGAAAAGGTTGAAGACTATGTAAATAAGGTTGGATGCTCTGAGCGTACCGGTGTTGCCATTGAGCCGAAACTCTCAATGCAGTGGTTCCTCTCAATGAAGCACTTTGCCGACATGGCATTGCCACCGGTAATGAACGATGAGATTCGTTTCTACCCTACAAAATACAAGGTAACTTACAAGAACTGGCTGGAGAATATCAAAGACTGGTGCATCTCGCGTCAGTTGTGGTGGGGACACAGAATACCAGCCTACTACATGCCGGAAGGCGGATTCGTAGTTGCCGAGACTGCTGAGGAAGCATTGAAGTTGGCACAGGCAAAGGGAAGCAAGGCACAGACAACAGCCGACCTTCGTCAGGAAGAAGACGCCCTCGACACATGGTTCTCATCATGGTTGTGGCCAATCAGCCTTTTCAATGGCATCAACAACCCTGGCAACGAAGAAATCAACTACTACTATCCTACCTCATGTCTGGTAACAGGACCGGACATCATCTTCTTCTGGGTAGCACGTATGATTATGGCAGGTTACGAGTACATGGGCAAGTTCCCATTCAAGAACGTATATTTCACGGGCATCGTGCGCGACAAGATAGGAAGAAAGATGAGCAAGTCGTTAGGCAATTCGCCTGACCCACTCGAACTCATCGAGAAGTTCGGTGCCGACGGAGTGCGCATGGGTATGCTGCTCTCTGCCCCTGCAGGCAACGATATTTTGTTCGACGAATCGCTCTGCCAGCAAGGTTCAGCTTTCTGTAATAAGATATGGAATGCATTCCGCCTGATTAGTGGTTGGGAAGTAAGCGACGAGATTAAGGCTGGCGAAGGTAGCAAGACTGCTATGAAATGGTTCGAAGCAAAACTCAAGGAGCAAGTTGCAGAGATTGAAGACCTCTACAGCAAATACAGACTCAGCGAAGCACTTATGGCTGCGTTCAAACTCTTTACCGACGAGTTCTCTGGTTGGTATCTTGAGATGATTAAGCCTGCTTATCAAAAGCCTATCGACAAGGAAACTTATACTGCAACGCTTGGTTTCTTCGAGGCACTGATGAAGATTATTCATCCATTCATGCCATTTATCACTGAAGAACTCTATCAGCAGGTCAAAGGCGGTGAGGAAGTTGAATCAATCATGACTGCGACACTCAAACTCGATGCTGCGACCGAAGAAGAGAAGCAACTTCTTGCAGATATCGAGACCATGAAACAGGTTATTGCTGGTGTGCGTGCCGTAAGAAACAGCAAGAACATTCCGCCGAAAGAACCTCTCACACTCGAAATAGTCAAAGGCAGCCAGCTGCCTAACCTCAGCGAAGAGCTCATCGTAAAGATGGCAAACCTCGAAGCAATCAAGGAAGTTGAGCAGAAAGACGAGTCAGCTTCTGCCTTCATGGTTGGAACCACAGAGTTCGCTGTGCCTCTTGGCAACCTCATCGATGTGGAAGCAGAAATAGCAAAGCAGGAAGCACAGTTGCAACACCTGATTGGATTCCTTGCAGGAGTTGAGAAGAAACTTTCAAATGAGAAGTTCGTGGCACATGCACCTGAAGCAGTCGTTGCACTCGAAAAGAAGAAGAAGGCCGACAGCGAAGAGAAGATTGCTGCACTGAAAGAAAGCATAAAGAAGTTAAGAGGATAAAAAACTTTATCTAAGATATCTATATTGTCTATCATATATAGCATACCTATATGACGAATAAACGAATATTTCTCAACGACA
>JAUNQM010000107.1 GCA_030536165.1 Prevotellaceae bacterium
AGGGGTTTCTGCAGTCACTCCTTAGGTGTGAGGTGTGGTGACACCTCAGGTGTGACAAAGTTTACACCTCAGGTGTGGAGGCCTAAAAATAGCATCAAGTGCACTTTTGGTGAATGATGTGTTCGTTTTATAGACTCTATGGAAGTTAGTGTGAGAGTTTTCTTGTGGTAAATATTTTTCCTCGAACAATTGCCCTTTTTCAATCTCTTTATCCACTTTGTGGTTTGCATCTTTGGAAGTCTTCAGCCTTGTGAAAACAAGTTTTCCCAAGTCAGAAGCCTTCAAAACCTGCATGCATCTGCGATGCAATAAAGTCATTGAAAAAGATTATCGAACAATTTTTCAACAATTTATTACCATACCGCAATACTGCTATGCGTCATCCTGAACTTGATTCAGGATCTCATAATGATGCAAGAAAGTTTTGTTATACACTTTGTTTTTAGTAATAATAGATAAGTTGGCTACGAAGTTGCTTTAACTGCAAAAATAACGATTAGTTATGACTATTTTTCCTTTGAGGCTGCGTAAATCATTGATATAGCACCGCTCGCATTGATTTGTAGCCAACATGTCTATCATTGCCTTGTTTTTTCTACTGCACCGCTTTGAGCAATGTGCGTGCGAAAGTTACGCTAATTATAATATTGTGGCAATGTTTACGTTATATAGATATGATACATTTTCTTTCGCTAAAGGATGTTACGGCACTTCACGAGGACGAGATTCGCAAGGCCGTTGACCGTGTAACGCGCAGCGGATGGTATTTGCTGGGCAATGAGGTGCGCGCATTTGAGGAGAATTATGCCGATTATATTGGCACGCGCCATGCTGTTGGGTGCGCCAATGGGCTTGATGCACTGAAACTTATCTTCCGTGCTTACATCGAACTTGGCGCGATGTCGCCAGGCGATGAGGTCATAGTGCCAGCGAACACTTATATTGCTACCATTCTCTCGATTACGGAGAATGGTCTTGTGCCGGTTTTGGTAGAGCCAAAACTCAACACGCTTGAGATTGACGACGACCTCATTGAGCAACACATCACCCCACGCACAAAGGCAGTCTGCATCGTGCATCTTTACGGGCGGTGTGCTTATACCGATAAGATTGGTGATTTGTGCGAAAGATATAATCTAAAACTGATAGAAGATAACGCCCAGGCGCATGGATGTGGATGCCCCCTCCCATCCTCCCCCCGTAGGGGAGGCTATAGCTACCGAAATACGGCTGATCCTCTAATGTACGAACTGCTGAAGGGATATTCTGGAAGTATGAAAGGAAATCAGACAGAGGCAGAATTTGCAGCGTGGAGTGTACTAAGGCATGAGAATTTGGGTTGTAAATTCAGAAGGCAACATATAATAGGTGAATACATCGTTGATTTTGTTTGTCTTGAAAAGCAATTGGTTATAGAGATTGATGGCGAGTATCACAATACTTACGAACAGAAAATCAATGATAAGGAAAGAACGGAATGGTTGACCCAAAAAGGCTTCAAAGTCTTAAGGGTGACAAACGACGAGGTTATTGCTTCGCCAGGTGCTTTTGCTGCCAAAGTCAAGCAAGAGCTTTCTTCCCTACCTTCGGGTAAGGGGCTGGCATTAGGTTCAACCTCCCTCCCTACGGGGGAGGGTCGGGGTGGGGCCACTGGTTCTTTGGGAAATGCTGCCGCACATTCGTTTTATCCAGGCAAGAACCTCGGTGCACTTGGCGATGGTGGGGCGGTGACTACCGACGACGATGACCTTGCCGAAGCTATCAGAGCATTGGCAAACTATGGCTCGCAGAAGAAATATGTGTTCCAATATTGTGGGCTCAACAGCCGTCTCGATGAGATACAGGCAGCTGTGCTCAATGTGAAGTTGCGCTATCTTGACGAAGACAACGACCGTCGGCGTGAGATTGCCCATTGCTATTACAACAATCTCAGTCAGGAGATATTGCCTGACCTTTTGCCTGACGAAAGCAACGTCTATCATCTCTTTCCTGTATTATATAAGGAGCGCGATGCGTTGCAAAAGTATCTCAAAGACCACGACATAGAGACGCTGATTCATTATCCGATACCTCCACACAAGCAAGAGTGCTACAAGGAATGGAACTCTCGAAGCTATCCGATAACGGAAAGGATAGCCGATGAAGAACTTAGTCTGCCTATCGGTCCGGCAATGACGCTCGACGAGGCTCGCTATGTGGCTGACGTTGTGAATGACTTCTTGCGAAGGTGATGTGGGGTGGCTGCGATAGATTCTTTAGTGCAGTCTCATGTGTAACATATAGACAACAATTATTGAATAGCTTAGTCCTATCGAACTGGCAAATCAATCAAATATTTTTCTGACATGGATAATCCTATTTCCTTCCAACGAGTTAAGGCACAAGCACTAATCGTGTTCCACGAGTTTCTTTTGCCTTGTATCTTTGCCGTGTTGCTCGCTGCAATTAGCATCTACATGATTATCACAGAGAAGAGCAACGGTGCAATCATTTACTATCTGACTGCAGCCTATCTGCTATCGCTGATGCTGAAACTGTGGACCGACGAGACAAGAAATAAACGGCTGGCAGTGGTCGTAAGCCTCGTGGCTCATGCCGTGCTGCTGATAGATGCTACGGTTCTGTTTCAGAAGGATTCGTCCGACTTTGAGGTATCGACATTCATAGCCCGTGGTGCTGTATGTCTGGCACTGGTGCTGGGCATTTGTTTCCTGCCGTTTGTTCGTGAGAAAGACGACATTCCGTCGTGGAACTTTGTGCTTTCGCTGGTCAAGTCAGTAGCCATGTCGTTCATCGTTGGCGGCATAATGAGCATCGGAGTGATGCTGCTGATAATGGGCATCAAAACGATATTCGCTGTAAATATCGACGAAAAATGCTATTTTGTCACCTTTGTAGTATTCTTGCAACTGTTGCCAATGCTGCTCTTCCTCTCACGCATACCAATGGGTGAGAAACGCCATGACTATCAGCCGATGGTATCAGGATTCCTCAATGGCACAACGCGATATCTGTTCATTCCGCTTGTTTGCTGCTACATGTTGGTGCTCTATGCCCATTTGGCATACATACTGGTGACATGGGAACTGCCCGATGGTGCGGTGTCGATGCTCGTTTCTGTTATGATGTCTGGCATCATCGCCATTGAGTTCCTGCTATACCCAACCATGCAGAGCGGGGCTGCAAAACGCTTTGAGACCTTCATCGTGAAGTGGATGCCTATTGCAGCACTGCCGCTGGTGATACTTATGACAGTAGGCATCTTCCGTCGGTTTGAAGACTACGGAGTGACTGCCAACCGCCTGTATATGATTACGCTCAACATCTGGTTCTATGCTGTGTGCATCGGTCTTTTCCTTACTCATACACGTCGTATTCACTGGGTATCGCTGTCGTTCTGCGCCCTGTTGTTGCTCACATCGGCTCATCCATTCAACTACTACGAACTGGTACGTCACTCGATGACGGCTAAGATAGAGTCTGTCTTTGAGCAATATGCCCCTACGGCACTGCCGTTGCGTGGAAACAACGAAGTAGAAAATTGGTTGAAGACGCTGCCAAAGGACATGCGCGCCAAGACATATTCACAACTTGTTTATCTGCAACGGTATTACAACCGTAAGAATTTAGGGAAATGGTTAGTTGATTCATATTTATATGGTTCTTATACCGAAGATGTGGGCGATTATGAACTGTTGTTCAGCATTGATGAATATGACGATATTGTGTCTGTCCCAGATGGTTTCGGTCGTGTATGCCACACTTATATCAATAAAACCGTGCCAATAAAAAAGGCGATGATTGGTGATAGCATCACCATGTCGGTTACTTTTAAGCATGACTCAATAACTGCCGATTTCGTCTTGTCACGCAAGGCATTGAAGGCACAACGAACGTCGGGTGAGGAAGTTATCTTTGTCGATAAGACTGGCAACTATGCCCTGTGTCCAGAGAATTTCCATATTGAGAACAACTCCGACGACCTCCATTTCTATGGTGATTACTATATTTTCATAAAACGGTAGCATCTGATTATTCCCATCACAAACGACGACAGCGTACCTCGTCAATTAAGTATCCTTTTCAATCGGCTGCTCTCGGCATAGTCAAAGCAAACTTTGTTTCTGCTCTCGATTGCACGATTGTTCGAGTAAGTTCGATGCTCTCGATTTTGCCGTCTGCTTACTTTGCCTAACGTAGGTTGCGTTTCAGAAATAAAAATAAAAAACTATGTCTTTTATTTTGTATTGTCTTCGATTTGCACTAACTTTGCAGTCCCAATAAATAATCTATTAATTCTATATACAAAAAAACTTTATTTGTAATGGCAGAAAAATTGGAAGTAAAGGAGTTGGATCAAGTCGTTGTCCGCTTCTCTGGTGATTCTGGTGACGGTATGCAGTTGGCAGGAAACATATTCTCGACTGTATCAGCAACCGTCGGTAACGACATTTCTACTTTCCCTGACTATCCTGCAGACATCCGTGCCCCGCAAGGTTCGCTTACTGGTGTCAGCGGTTTCCAGGTTCATATTGGTGAAGGCAAGGTCTATACGCCAGGCGACAAGTGCGACGTTCTCGTTGCCATGAATGCTGCTGCGCTCAAGACTCAGTACCGCTATGCAAAGCCAGGTGCTTGTATCATTATCGATACTGACTGCTTCGGACCTAAAGACCTTGAGAAGGCTGAGTTTGCAACAGCCGACTATCTCGGCGAAATGAATGTCGACCCTGACAGAGTCATTGCAGCGCCTATCACTCAGATGGTGAAGGATTGTCTTGCCGACATCGGAATGGACAATAAGGCTATGCTCAAGAGTCGTAACATGTTTGCACTCGGACTGGTTTGCTGGTTGTTCAACCGCGACCTCAGTGTTGCCGAGAACTTCCTCAAAGAGAAGTTTGCAAAGAAGCCAGGCGTTGCCGAGAATAATATAAAGGTAATACATGCAGGATTCGATTATGGTCACAACACTCATAGCAGTGTTGCTAACACATATCGCATAGAATCAAAGAATAAGGTGAAGGGTCGCTATATGGACATCACAGGTAATAAGGCTACTGCATACGGTCTTATTGCTGCTGCCGAAAAGGCTGGATTGAAACTTTATCTGGGTTCTTATCCTATCACACCTGCTACCGACATACTTCACGAACTGTCAAAGCACAAGAGTCTTGGCGTAACAACTGTTCAGTGTGAAGACGAGATTGCTGGATGTGCATCATCTGTAGGTGCATCGTTCGCAGGTGCATTGGCTGTAACATCAACATCAGGCCCAGGCATCTGCCTTAAGAGCGAAGCAATGAACCTCGCTGTTATCATGGAGTTGCCACTTGTTGTGGTCGATGTTCAGCGTGGTGGCCCTGCAACAGGACTCCCTACAAAGTCCGAGCAGACCGACCTCCTTCAGGTTCTTTTCGGTCGCAACGGTGAAAGTCCTATGCCTGTCATCGCTGCAACAAGCCCTACCGACTGCTTCGATGCAGCATACAACGCATGTAAGATAGCACTTGAACACATGACTCCAGTCGTTCTCCTTACCGACGGATATGTTGCAAACGGTTCAGGCGCATTCAAGTTGCCAAACCTTGCTGAATACCCTGCTATCAATCCTCCATACGTGCCAGAGGAAATGAAGGGCACATGGACTCCTTATATGCGCAACGAGAACGGAACACGCTACTGGGCTGTGCCTGGACGTGAAGGTTTCGAGCACATACTTGGTGGTCTTGAGAAGGATGACAAGACAGGCGCAATATCTACAAACCCTGAAAACCACGACTTGATGACTCGTAAGCGTCAGCAGAAGATTGATAATATCGTCGTGCCTGACCTCGAAGTCCTCGGCGATAAAGACGATGCAGAACTCCTCATCGTTGGTTTCGGTGGAACATTCGGCCACTTGCATGCTGCTATGGATGAACTCCGTGCACAAGGCAAGAAGGTCGCTCTCGCTCACTTCAAGTATATCAACCCACTGCCAAAGAACACGGCAGAGGTGATGAAGAAGTATAAGAAAGTTGTCGTTGCTGAACAGAATATGGGACAGCTTGCAGCCTTCCTCCGCATGAAGGTTGATGGCTTTGTTCCTTATCAGTTCAACGAGGTGAAGGGACAGCCATTTGTTGTGGCAGAACTTGTTGATAATTTCAAAACAATCATCGAAAAATAGTAGTATTATGGAATATACAGCAAAAGATTATTCAAAGGGCAAACCTCGTTGGTGTCCTGGTTGCGGCGACCATTTCTTCCTCGCATCTCTACATAAGGCAATGGCTGAAATAGGCGTTGCACCTAACGATATTGCAGTTATCAGCGGCATCGGATGCTCTTCTCGTCTGCCTCACTATATGGCTACTTACGGCATGAACACTATCCACGGACGTGCTGCAGCCATTGCAACAGGCGCAAAGGTTGCTAACCCTAAGCTTACTGTTTGGCAGGTGAGCGGCGACGGCGACGGTCTCGCTATCGGTGGTAACCACTTCATCCATGCAAACCGTAGGAACATTGACCTCAATATGATTCTCCTCAACAACCGAATCTATGGTCTTACAAAAGGACAGTATTCACCTACTTCTCCACGCGGATTCGTAAGCAAATCTTCTCCTTATGGAACTGTAGAAGACCCATTCCGTCCAGCAGAACTCTGCTTCGGTGCACGCGGACACTTCTTCGCACGCGCCGTTGCTACCGATGCACCTGCTACTATCGAAGTGCTCAAGGCTGCTTACAACCACAAGGGAGCTGCAGTTTGCGAAATCCTTCAGAACTGCGTCATCTTCAACAATGGCACTCACGACAGCGTATATACAAAGGATGGACGTGCAAAGAATGCTATCTATCTGAAGCATGGCGAAAAGATGATTTTCGGTGAGAACAATGAGTTTGGACTCGCACAGGAAGGCTTCGGGCTGAAGATTGTCAGTGCTGACGACCCTGCAGTTCTTGTTCATGATGCTCATTGCGAAGACAACACTCTCCAGCTTAAGCTTGCTCTCATGGGCAATGGTGATGGCTTCCCTGTAGCACTCGGAGTGATACGCGACGTAGATGCACCGACATACAACGACGCAGTAGATGCTCAGATAGAGGAAGTGAAGGCAAAGAAGCCATACCATAACTTCGCTGAACTGCTTGAGACAAACGATATCTGGGAAGTAAAGTAAAAATAAAAAGGTTATAGATTCTATAGAAGTTATAGAAACTCTATATGTTATACAATAAATGACGATACAACAAATCGACAATAAACTCATTACTGCCATCAACTTCGATGGCAGTAATGCTTACGATGCTTTCTGGTGGCAATACACCAACGGCATCACATGGTCGCTGCTTGCTGCAGTCGCTGTTTTTTATATTGTCTATTACCAGCGTCACAACTGGCGTCAGATTGTGCTTGCTGTCATAGCCTTCGCAGTCATGTTCACACTCTGCGACCAGATACCTTCGTCATTGATAAAACCCCTCGTGGCACGTCTGCGGCCATCGCATAATCCTGACATCATCGACCAACTGTCGTTTGTCAATGGATATACAGGCGGTCAATACGGCTTCCCGTCTAATCATGCG
This sequence comes from Prevotellaceae bacterium, assembly GCA_030536165.1. Lineage (GTDB taxonomy): Bacteria > Bacteroidota > Bacteroidia > Bacteroidales > Bacteroidaceae > Prevotella. The sequence goes on from JAUNQM010000107.1 coordinate 7,576, forward strand.
TGCAATGGCTTTGGTGTGGCAATGTTTCTCACGCTCCTGTTCCGCAACCGCAGCGTGAGCATCGCAGCCTTTCTATGGGCAATGGGCTCGTGCTATTCACGTATGTATCTCGGCGTGCACTATCCACCCGACATACTTGTCGGTGCAACACTTGGCGTCCTCTTTGCCCTCCTGACCTATTACCTATATAAAAAAGTAGGCGGCAATCCTATTCCATATCGCAACCATAATCCGTGGGCAATACCACTCACTTTCGTGTTGACTATTGCATTCTTGTTTATTCAAACCTGAAACTTTTAAACCTTGAAACTATTTTTTTGGAGTTAAGGAGTTAAAGG
>JAUNQM010000108.1:0-4261 GCA_030536165.1 Prevotellaceae bacterium
AAATAGCATCATCTCTTGCAAGGCAAAGCAAAAGACCCTCTAACAGTATGATATCTACGGCACTCCAAAAATATTCTTGCTGAATTTTATTGTTGAAATATTTGCAATGTTGAATAAAATAATGTAATTTTGCAAGCATGAAAACAATACGATTTATTTTTGCTCTCGTGCTTTTGATCAGCACAGCACTGGTGTCCGGTAGGACTGTTATTGAATTGAAGAAGTGGGATTTCCGTCGCGATAATTCTTCGTGGGAATGCGTCACGGTGCCTCATGATTGGGCGATTTCGGGCGATTTCGACAAGGACATCGACAAACAAGTGGTTGCCATCGAACAGAACGGAGAGAAGATTCCTACAAAGAAAACTGGTCGCACAGGCTCTCTGCCGTGGATTGGAAAGGGTGAATATAGAACGTCATTCAAGGTTCCTAAAGGCACGAAACAAGCAGAAATTATGTTTGATGGCGTGATGAGCGAACCTGAAGTTTTCATCAACGGCAATAGAGTAGGGGAGTGGAAGTGCGGCTATAACGCTTTCTATTTCAATATAACATCCTATCTCGTTAAAGGTAAGAATGAAGTGTTGGTGAAGTGTAATAATCGTCCCGAAAGTTCACGATGGTATCCTGGAGCAGGTATTTATCGCCCTGTGAAGTTGATTTTCAGAAACGCAGAATCATCGATAAAGACATGGGAAACTTTTGCATATACTAAATCTATTTCGGAAAGAGATGCAGACATTCATTATCAGACACATATAGAAGGCAATGCGAAGACGGTTGAGGTCTCTATTGATGATGCAGAAGGCAAACAGATTTTTGCAGACAAATTCACAACTGATGAAAAGGGTAGGGTAGAAGCTGCTATGCATCTACAGAATGTAGGACTTTGGTCGCCTGAGACTCCTTATTTATATAATGTGACGACGAAATTGCTTGATGAAAGCGGTAAGTTACTTGATAGTGAGTCTATGAAAATGGGCGTGCGCACCGTCTCCATAACTAAAGAAAACGGTTTTCAGTTGAACGGAAAGACCAGAAAAATCAAAGGTGTCTGCCTTCATCACGATTTAGGGCCTCTTGGAGCTGCCGTGAACAAGGCTGCTTTGATCAGGCAAGTCAAGATTCTGAAAGACATGGGATGCGACGCTATAAGGACTGCTCACAACATGCCTTCGACTATGCAAATGGAAGTGTATGACTCGCTCGGAATGATGGTGATGGCTGAGAGCTTCGACATGTGGAAATATCCTAAATGCAAGAATGGCTATGCTATTTTCTTCGATGAATGGGCTGACAGGGACATTGAAAACCTTGTTTTGAATCATCGTAACCATGCATCAAACATTATGTGGAGCATCGGTAACGAGATTCCTGAGCAGGGCGGCAAGGACGGTACAAGTATAGCTAAGCATCTTCAAGACCTCTGCCACAGCCTCGATCCGTCAAGGATGGTTACATCAGGCATGGACAGATCAACAGCTGCTATTAAGTCGGGCTTTGCCGGAGTGCTTGATGTTCCAGGTTATAATTATCGCCTTAATAAATATGATGAGGCACACGAATTACTCCCTCAAGGTTTCCTTTTAGGTTCTGAAACAGCATCGACGGTGAGCAGTAGGGGAGAGTATAAGTTCCCCGTTGAGATAAGTTCTAATAAGTTATATGCTGATTTACAGTGCTCAAGCTACGATACTGAGTATTGCTGGTGGAGTAATCTGCCTGATGATGACTGGTATTGGCAGGATGATAAGGACTGGGTAATCGGTGAATTTGTGTGGACAGGCTTTGATTATCTTGGCGAACCTACGCCATACGATGATTTCTGGCCGTCACGAAGTAGTTACTTTGGCATTTGCGACCTTGCAGGCTTACCAAAAGACCGTTATTATTTATATAGGAGTCGATGGAATACCGACGAGCCTACAATTCATTTATTGCCGCATTGGTCGTTTGGCGAGGAACAAATAGGTAAAGTAACACCTGTATATTGCTATACAAGCTATCCAACAGCAGAATTGTTCGTAAATGGTGTCTCTCAAGGCAAAAAGACGAAGTCTCGTGGTTATGATAAATACGACAGGTACAGAATACGCTGGAACGACGTAAAATATGAGCCTGGAGAGATAAAGGTTATAGTCTTTGATAAAGAAGGGAACAAAAAAGGCGAAGAAACAGTAAAGACGGCTGGACAACCTTCAAAGATAAAGCTTACAGCCGATAAAGATGTGCTGGCAGCTGATGGAACTGACGTGGCATACATAACTGTAGAACTTACCGACGACAATGGAACAATTTGTCCTGAGGCAGACAATCAAATAAATGTTGAAATATCAGGCGCTGCTAAATTTGCTGCAATCTGTAATGGAGACGCAACGTCAACAGAATCATTCGTCAAACCAACAATGAAACTTTTCAACGGTAAACTTGTCATTCTCATACAATCACAAGAACGCAAACGTGGCAATGCCACAGTCAAAGTGAAATCAGACGGCATTGCCGAAGCAGTGTATAATATCCACGTTAAATAATACCCGTATAGTTTTATTTGATTATAAAAAGGTAGGATTTAATTGACTTCTATTTACCATAATTAATGGTTTTTGAGAGTTAGCACTATTCTTGTACAATCAGCATTATGGTAAATATAGTGCATAGACATAATAACACTTCTACTTGTATAGGGATTTTTGTTTATCAGTTTAGGGGCTTGATTGTTTGTTTCAAATCTTCAGCAGACTTTATTAAATTGTCGGCTTTCGTGGTGTCGGCAGTTGCTGTAGAAGTTGAATCTGGTTTTGAAACGGATGTAGAATCTTTCTGTACTTTTTGATGGAATCTAAGCAGACGTATATTATTTAAGAATAACAGTTTTAGAGTTGATGGATTGTCGTTTATGTACTTGCCTTGCATAATAAATCCCGAAATTGATGCAATATTCAAGTTTTGGCTGGACTCAAGTGTCATACTTTGATAAGAATCCATTGAGAAATTGAGCGTATTTGTGGCTACGCTATCGTTTTTATATTTGATTGATAATACGGCAACACCATTCCTGTAGCCATCTTGATAATGGAATTTAGGGCTAAATTCAAGAGTAAATTTATCTCCTTTATGGTATGCTGTGTCTGCTTTATATGAGAATGATGTGATGTTGTCTGGCTTGAAACTTGACAATATCATAAATTTGCTTCCTTGCCAGATATTGGCAGTATCACCGTTTGCGCTATAATCATCGTAACTATTAAATTCTGATACGTTTGCACCTAAATTCAAAGCCTCGTTGCTAAGTCGTTCGTGGATGTGTTCGTATATTTTATGAAGTTCATCAGAATGACGCAAGTAATAAACCATTGAACTATCGAATTCCTCCTGCGTCACGCCGTATTTCTTTAGGACAGCCTGATTATAAAGGTATGCGTTGTAATCTCTATTCTCGTCAGCATAGTCAATCGCTGCCTGAGCTTTATGATAATCACACAGTATATCCTCCATGGTGCCTGATGAGATGTGTGGAATGTCTCGCAGACATGAAGTTATAGTAAACAGCATAATGATGCTCGCTACGAAGGAAATGGCTGTGCTGAAATGCTTCATAAACGTATTAAATTATTGCTCAGTTCTTGGTTCTACACTGTTTTGTGAAGACGCTTTCTTCTTTGAAAGTTCTTCGCGATAAAATAAAAGCAAAGCAATTATACCACACGAAATGGAAGCATCGGCAAAATTAAAGACTGGAGAAAAGAAGATAAAATGCTGTCCACCAACTACAGGCATCCATGCAGGCCAACTTGTATCAATAAGTGGGAAATACAGCATGTCAACGACTTTGCCCATCAATATTGGTGCATAGCCATTGCCAAAATCAACTGTCTGGCTGACTGAGAAAGGTGTTGACTCTGTGAATATCTGTCCATAGATAAGGCTATCAATGATATTTCCGAATGCTCCGGCAACAATCAGCGACAAACACACAATGTACCCTGCCCTTGCTTTCTTTTCAATTTGTTTCCAGATATAGTAACCGACAAATCCAACTGCGCAGATTCGGAACAACGACAGGAACATCTTACCAAAGACTTCCATTCCGAATGCAGCTCCATTGTTTTCAATGAATGAGATGTAGAACCAGTCGAAAACATGTATGCTTTCGTGCAGGTGCATATTAGTCTTAACCCAAATCTTCATGATCTGGTCTATCACCAATACAGCAATAATGATAGCAATTGCTATAATGCGAAGTTTTTGCTTGCTCATTTTG
>JAUNQM010000108.1:4271-7879 GCA_030536165.1 Prevotellaceae bacterium
ACTTTTTATCTCCGATTTTATCTTCGATACATGTTGTTGCATGAGGTACTGCGCGAAGTCGTTCTTTCGGAATCAGTTTTCCTGAAATCCTGCTTATTCCGTAAGTTTTGTTTTCAATACGAACCAGCGCAGCCTGCAATCCAAGGATGAACTTGTGCTGGCGTGCAGCCATGTTCATAATTTCTTCCTTAGTCTGCGTAGAACTACCTTCCTCCAGTATCTTGTAAGTTGGAGAAGTGTCAACAACGTCATTGCCGTCCTTGTTCATAAGGACGTTCATCATTTGTTCGTAATCACGCTTAGCTAAAGCCAGCTTCTCGTTTATTATCTGACGAAACTCCTCAAGTTCTACGTCAGTGTACCTTTTCTTTTCTGCCATAGTTGTTTTAGATTGTTTGGTTGGAAGGGCAGGCTCTCCCCTACCCTTATTATAGTTTCGATATTTGAATCTTGACTTTGAAGTCGTCAAAATCGATTTCTTCGCCGTCGTTATCTTCTATCTTAATGTTATCAGCAAGAACTTGTGTCTTAATATAATCACCGAATGCTCCGATTGCTGCGTCTGTCTCTTGGTTAGGAGCAATGGCAATACTGATTCGGTCAGTGATTTCCAATCCCTTGTCCTTACGCATGTTCTGAACACGATTGATTATCTCTCGTGCCATTCCTTCGTTTTTGAGTTCTTCGCTTATCTCTACTTCGAGTGCAACGGTTACAGCACCTTCGTTTGCAACAAGCCATCCTGGAATGTCCTCACTGATTACTTCAACGTCTTCAAGGTCAATTACAACCTCTTCAGGTATCATAACTGCAAGTTTTCCTTCTTCTTCAAGTTTTGCAATTTCGTCTTGCGTAAGTTTAGAAACAGCATCTGCGACAGCCTTCATCTGTTTGCCAAACTTCTTTCCCATTACACGGAAGTTACATTTCACCTTCTTTACCAAGATTCCATTGCCTTCAATGAATTTAAGTTCCTTCACGTTGACTTCGTTAAGAATTAAAGCCTTAACTTCTTCAATGTACTTTTGCTGGAGTTGCAGGGATCATAATGCAATGGAGCGGTTGGCGTACTTTGATGTTCACCTTTCGACGAAGTGCAAGAACCATACTTGTTATCTGCTGGGCTATTTCCATCTTCTCCTCTAATTGCTTGTCGATTAAAGAAGAGTCAGCCTCTGGGAAGTTTTGCAGGTGAACACTCTTATTTTCTGCCAAATCCTGGTAGAGTTGGTCTGCATAGAATGGTGAGAATGGTGCCAACAGTTTAGAGACAGTAATCAGACATGTATAAAGTGTCTGGTATGCACTGAGTTTATCATTGCTCATTGCGCTGCCCCAGAAACGTTTTCTGTTAAGTCTCACATACCAGTTGCTGAGATTGTCGTTTACGAACTTGTCAATATACCTACCTGCCTTAGTAGGTTCATATTCATTCAAAGCGGCATCTACATCTTTGATCAAAGAATTTAGCTCGCTGAGCATCCAACGATCGATTTCTGGTCTCTTTTCTACAGGTATCTGCTCTGCATTAGGGTCAAAACCATCAACATTTGCATAGAGTGCAAAGAAAGAATACGTATTATATAATGTGCCGAAGAATTTTCTTCTAACCTCATCAACTCCGTTTGGATCATATTTCAAGTTATCCCAAGGTGCTGAATTTGTTACCATATAGAAACGAACTGCGTCACTTCCGTACTTGTCAATTTGCTCAAACGGATTGATGGCATTGCCAAGTCGCTTACTCATCTTTTCGCCCTTTGCATCGAGCACAAGTCCTGTGGAAATTACATTCTTAAATGCCACGCTATCCTTCACCATTGTAGCGATTGCATGCAATGTAAAGAACCATCCACGTGTCTGGTCCACTCCTTCATTGATGAATTCTGCAGGGAAGACTTTGTTTTCGTCAATAGCCTTATTGTGCTCAAATGGGTAGTGCTGCTGAGCAAATGGCATAGCACCAAAATCAAACCATACATCAATAAGGTCGGTTTCGCGTTTCATTGGCTTGCCTGATGGACTAACAAGGATAATATCATCAACATAAGGACGGTGAAGGTCAATCTTGTTATAGTTTGCCGAACTCATTCCACCTGGTATAAAATCTGCATCACGGAACGGATTGCTCTTCATAAATCCAGCCTTAACCGACTTATCGATTTCATCGTACAATTCCTGAACACTACCAATACAGATTTCTTCGTTTGTATCTGCATTACGCCATATTGGCAGCGGCGTTCCCCAATAGCGTGAACGTGAGAGGTTCCAGTCGTTCAAGTTTTCAAGCCATTTACCGAAACGCCCTGTTCCCGTGCTGCTTGGTTTCCAGTTTATAGTCTTGTTCAGATCTGACATTCTATCCTTCACTGCAGTGGAACGGATAAACCATGAATCAAGTGGATAATATAGAATAGGCTTGTCTGTACGCCAGCAATGTGGGTAATTGTGCACATGCTTCTCTATCTTGAATGCCTTGTTTTGTGCTTTAAGGTCAAGACATATTGAGATGTCGAGAGTCTCATCCTTATCTGTCAGTTCAGGGTCGTACGCATTCTTTACATATCTGCCAGAGTATTTGCCCCAAAGTGCTGGGTCAACGTAATTGGCAATAAAGTCTTTATCCATTTTATGGATATGGTAATACTTACCTTCTAAATCGACGATAGGACGCTTGTTTCCCTTTCTGTCAATAACTACGATGCTGGAAATTCCTGCTTTTTGTGCTACCATACGGTCGTCTGCACCGAAGTTTGGAGCGATATGAACTATACCTGCACCATCATCAGTAGTAACATAGTCGCCTGGTATTACACGGAAAGCACGTTTCGGATCAAGTGGCTTGATCATAGGAAGCAATTGCTCATATTCCATACCTACAAGATCGGCACCTTTATAGCGTCCGACAATCTTCCAAGGTATTACTTTGTCACCTTTTGTGTAATCCTCAAGCGGTTGATCCTTACCAACTTCGTTGAAGTAAGCACTTACTCTTGCTTCTGCTAATACAGCGGTAATAGGCTCTGCTGTGTATGGATTGTAGGATTGTATCGCTACATAGTCAATCTTTGGACCTACACAAAGAGCAGAGTTTGCTGCCAGTGTCCAAGGAGTAGTTGTCCATGCAAGGAATACTGGAGTCCCCCACCCTTCCATTTCAGGCTTCGGGTTCTTCATCTTGAATTGCGCAGTACAAGTCGTGTCCTTTACGTCACGATAGCATCCAGGCTGATTCAACTCGTGCGAACTCAAGCCAGTTCCAGCTGCTGGAGAATATGGCTGAATGGTGTAGCCCTTGTACAGCAGTCCTTTTTTATACAAATCTTTAAGCAGCCACCACAGGGTCTCTATGTACTTATTGTTATATGTGATATATGGATTAACAAGGTCAACCCAATAACCGATGCGCTTCGTGAGGTCTGTCCACTCCTTTGTGAATTTCATCACATTTGTGCGACATTTCTTGTTATACTCTTCAACGGAAAGTTTTGTGCCAATATCAGATTTGGTAATACCCAATTCCTTTTCAACGCCAAGTTCAACAGGGAGTCCGTGAGTATCCCATCCTGCCTTTCGCAACACTTGAAAACCCTTCATAGTCTTGTAGC
>JAUNQM010000109.1 GCA_030536165.1 Prevotellaceae bacterium
GTCATTCCGTGCCTAACACGGAATCTCATAAGTCCCTTGGGACTTTTCATTGCTCTCTACATGGTATCGGCTAAGCCGAATATAACCGAGGTTATGTCGATATGGTAATAAATTGTTGACAAATTGTTCGATAATTTTTTCAATGACTTTATTGCATCGCAAATGCATGCAGGTTTGAAATGCTACAGGCTAGGGAAAACTTGTTTTCACAAGATTGTGGCAATTCAAAGATGCAAACCTCGCAAGAGGATAAAGACATTGAAAAAGGGCAATTGTTCGAGGAAAGAGAAAAAGAACAATTACCGATTTTTGCAGCACTTGCGTGCTTTGCTGTCAGTTGAGTATAGTCTTTCTTACAAGCAAGCTTGACAAAAGCTTATCCTCACCTACCTGCACCTTGACTCTGTCAAGGCTGCAAAAATATTGTCCGAACAATTTGGAACAATTTTTTCCTTTATTCCTACCCATATCGTCATTCCGTGCCTAACACGGAATCTCATAAGTCCCTTGGGACTTTTCATTGCTCTCTACATGGTATCGGCTAAGCCGAATATAACCGAGGTTATGCCGATATGGTAATAAATTGTTGATAAATTGTTCGAGGGAAAAAAATGGTTGAGTCATAAAAACAAAAACAATAAAAACAATCATTTGTACGACAAATAAAAAAGGTAGCCGTGGATGGCTACCTTTCATGTTAGATATAGATTTCAAGTAGTTTTGCGGTTGTTTCGGGTGCAACCTTAAAGTGTTTTGCAGTTGCGGGAAGCAGTATGGTCTCGCCTGCATTTATGGTTGAGACGACTCCATCACATTCGCATTCTGTCTTTCCTTCGAGTCCCATCCAGATTACAAAGCTGTCGAGGTTGGAATAATCGATTTCCTTCTGGCGTGACAGTTCGAACAGGTTGGTTGTGAAAAGTGGGCAAGTTGCGAGTTGAACTCTTTCATCAAGCTTGCTCTTGTAGTGAGTGCGGTAGTCAGGACTGACGTTGAAGTCGATAACTTGCTTTGCGAGGGCTGTATGTAGTTCTCGGGGATTACCGTTTTTGTCAACGCGGTTGAAGTCGAAGATGCGGTAAGTTATATCGGACGTCTCCTGTATCTCGGCTATGAACGATCCTTTGCCGATGCTGTGGATGCGTCCTGCTGGGAGGAAGAAGACATCGCCTGGATTGATGAGATAGTCCTCGAGTATGTCACATATCGTACCATCGTTGACTTTTGCTTCGTATTCATCTGGAGTAACGACCTTATTGAGCCCTGAACGGAGGTGCGCTCCTTCAGCGGCATCAACAACGTACCACATCTCGGTTTTGCCTCTCTTTCCATGCAAGCGCATTGCCTGTTCATCATTTGGATGCACCTGAATCGAGAGGTCTTGATTAGCGTCGATAAACTTGATAAGGAGTGGGAACTTGTTACCGAAACGCTGATAGTTGTCGCTGCCAAGAAGGTCAGCTTGTTTCTCGGTGAGCAGTTGGGTAATTGTCGATCCGATTGCATCGCCTTCGACGATAACAGACTCATCATTTTCTACGGCTGAGAGTTCCCAGCTCTCTCCTACTCCTGTAAGATTTGAGTCGCTGCCCTTGAAGCTTAGAATCTTTTCTCCTCCCCAGATGGTCTGCTTGAATATTGGTTTGAATTTGTATATCATTTGGGTTATACGGTTTGTTTAAGAACAATTATCGATTTTTGCAGCACGAATTATTTCACGCAGAGTGCAGCTCAAAGGCTTTGCCTTTTATCGTCTTCGAGAAATGCTGCTTGTACGCAAGCGCCCTGCAACATTTCCCCAAGCCGATACAAGTTGACGGAAGTCAACTTTTAAGCTGCGTCGCAGAGAAACAGAGAACGCAAAGAAAGCATATCCCTAACCAGCGGCTCCCGTAGAAGGGAAACTTTGCTCTCCCCTTCGGGGGGGAGATGGAGGGGGCATTACGGTTTTACAAAGTTCCCTCGGGAAAAGCCGTGGGAACGATATGTTTATGATTTTACCATGCTAATGCAGAAGCACCAAGGACTGCGGCGTCGGCATCTTTGAGAGTTGAGAGGAGAAGTTTTGTCTTGCCCTTAAAGATGTTGAGCATTGTGGCTTCCATTGCCTCATATGTTGGCTTTGTGATGAGGTCGCCTGCCTTTGCGAGTCCACCGAACAGGACTACAGCTTCAGGGTTAGAGAAGACAACGTTGTTGGCAAGAGCCTTACCAAGGATTTCGCCTGTGTAATTGAAGATGTCGATAGCAACCTTGTCGCCCTTTACTGCTGCATCGTAGATGTCTTTAGATTCAAGTTTTTCAGGGTCAACATCGCGGAGGAGTGAAGGAGTGTCAGTATTAGCAAGAATCTCGCGTGCTGTACGTGCGATACCGGTTGCTGAGCAATAAGTCTCAAGACAACCCTTGCGTCCACATCCACAGTCACGTCCATTAGGGTCAACGATGACATGACCAAGTTCGCCTGCAAAGCCGTCGTAGCCATAGAGCAACTTACCATCGATAATAATACCGCTGCCGACACCTGTGCCAAGTGTAATCATGATGAAATGCTTCATGCCTTTTGCCACACCGTATGTCATTTCGCCGAGTGCTGCGGCATTGGCATCGTTTGTAACAGTTACAGGTATGCCAAGACGCTCGTTAAGCATGTCAGCCAATGGTATTACGATGCCCTTCCAAGGAAGGTTTGGTGCCAATTCGATGCTTCCACGATAGTAGTTGCCGTTAGGTGCGCCTACACCAAGTCCGTTGACGACATCCTTGCCACCGACCTGCTGAATCAGCACATTGATTTTTTCAGCAAGGGTGTTGATATAATCTTCCAATACTGGATAATTGCGAGTTTTGATACTGTCAGAGCAAATAACTTTTCCGTCTCTGTCAACTACACCGAATACGGTATTTGTACCGCCGATGTCCATTCCTAATGCATAAGGTTTCATGTTTTTCGATTTTGTTTGTTAATATTAAAGTATAAATGTGGTTTTCATAGAATTTTATAGTCTATAAAACTTATTCAACTTTCTTGGACAAGCCAAGCGGCAAAGCCGATAACACAAGTTCGCATGTCATTTCTTTTATCGCTCCACTTCGTCATTCCGTGCTTGACTTCGTCTTGCCTCGGCTGCACTCGGGATAGCAATTAAACAAGTTTGTTTCTCTCCTCTCGTTAGCACGAGCCTTGACACGGAATCTCCTTTGTTACGAAGATGACTGTACTCAACGATGGAGATCCTGAATCAAGTTCAGGATGACGGTAGGTGTATTCAGGATGAATTTGTGTTGTCCTTGCAACATCTACGATGTTTCAGAATTTTAGCAGAGGCGCAAAGGTGCGCAGAGTTTTTCAACTAGATGAGTCTTTGCGTTCTTTGTTTCTCTGCGATGCAACTTGAAAGTTCTATAAAGAACTTATATCGGGTTTGTAGAGTTCTGGCGAATGCTTGCATACGGCAGAAGTTTACAAAAACGATATCAAGGCGTGAGCCTTTCAAGTTGCACTCTGCGTGAAATCACACATACGTAACTTTTATTATTTTATATTATAACGATATTTTTCGCCTTCTATTGTGTATTCAAGAGTATATTTTGATATTTTCTTTTGGTTGAACTTGATGTATCCACCATAGCATTCACCATCGGCTATTGTCTTGTCGGACAGAGGTGTCTGTTCGAGTTCTGGTTTAACCTTCGACAGATAGTTGATGTATAGAGTATCGTTAGGTCGCACAGTATATTTGTCGAGCACATCCATCAGACTCCAACGATTTCTAACATATTTTGATTCAGCCGTTGGGCGTGAAAGTTCTTTTTGGTATTCGTTCCAAAGTCGGCGATGTGCATTCAAGTTCGTAGGAGCAATGTCGGTGGCAATCTGCACTTCTTTGTTCTTCTTGATTCCAGTGAGCCTTATATCACCCATACGGAAATGGACAGGTTTGCCCGACTGATTTAAGAAGTCAAACAGAATAACTGCCTCCTCGGCATTGGTGGCATCGTTTGTGAAGCAAACTGCTTGCGTCAGACCTTTTGACTTTGTCACCTTGAAATCGCAGCCATCGACGGTACATTTGAAACGCGGCTTCAATGGAGTGTCTTCGAGGAACACGTTCATATCGTAGCGGCGCGTGCGCAAATTAGTGTTCACCTTTATCTGATGAAAGTTGAATGCGGTTGTGCTAAGTTCGTTTTCTATGACGTCGAACGGTTTGTCGATTGGTGCTTTTTCAAATGCGAGAATAAAATTCACCTTCATCCCTACCCTACCTGCTACAGACTTGTCCTTGCCATCGTGCGAGATTGGTATATTACCTGCCGTCTTGAGCGAATAATCCATGCCGTCCGCCTTGAGACGAACATTGTCGGAGATATAGATAAACGACGTCTCTTTGTCGCTTGTAAAGGTGAAGTAGAGAAGCGTTGCATCGTCTTCCTGGTCTATCTGCAGCAGTTTCACCTTGCTATTGGTAAGGTACAGAATGTCGTTATACTGGGCACGAATGCAAAGTATAGACATCGTCATTATCAGTAGTAAAAAAGTCTTTTTCATAAGGTATTCTCTGTCGTTTCTTCTTGTTGGTTCTTTGGCCAATTCACGAGATACAGCTTATCCGTTGCACGTGTGAATGCCGTATAGAGCCAATGTATGTAGTCTTCGGTCATCATTTCTTCGGTCATATAACCTTGATCGATATACACATGCGACCATTGACCGCCTTGAGCCTTATGGCATGTGATGGCGTATGCAAACTTTATTTGCAGCGCATTGAAATGCGAGTCGCGACGCACCTGGTCGAAGAGTTCGCGCTTCTTTGCCGGTCGGTTTGGCTGCATGGCATAATCGTTGAAGACCTCTTGGTAGAGTTTATCGCTTTGTTCGTGGGTCAGAGCCGGACTTTCCGAATAGATGGTATCAAGGATTACACGCAATGTCATCTCATAATCGTCATAGTCAGGGAATTCGAGAGTCACATCAGCGAAGGTGAAACCATAAAGCTGATGCTCGTTGCGGATGCGTTTCACCACGGCACGGTCGCCGTTTGCGATAAACGCAATCTTGCAATCAGGGTCAGTCTCAGTCCAATAATAGTTGTTTTTTACCACCAAAAGCATGTCGCCGCCACTCATCTTTTCCTCTCGGTCGAGCACCGTTCGGCGAATGCCTTCGTTATAGATGTTGGCTCGCTTATTACTGCGCGTAACCACCACAGTCTCATCAAGTCCGACTTCACGATAACTGTTGTTCAGAGACTCGATAAGTTCGCTTCCGCTGACCACTTGCACATCGGCAAATCCTTTAAGCCTAATCTTAGGCAAGTCGTAGGAAAGATGGTTTCGTATTGCCGTTGCATTCCATAGGATTCCGCTCTTTTCGTGCTGGCGCACAACCATATTCAACTCTGCCACCGATACATCAAGTCCGTAATCTTCAAGCACACGATGGTTGAGCGCGGGACTTTCATCTTCGCCCACCGGAGGCAACTGAGCCTTGTCGCCCATGAAAAGAATGCGGCAATGGTCGCCTTCTTCGTAAACATATTTAATCAAGTCGTCGAGCAGACAACCGCTGCCAAAGATGCTTTCACCGCCAAGATTCGAAATCATCGACGACTCGTCAATGATAAATAATGTGTGCTTGCTCTTGTTGAAGTCGAGCGTGAAGGCGGTATCTGTTCCCTCAAATGTCTTTTGCCGGTATATTTTGCGATGAATTGTAAGCGTTTCCTTGCCGGAATATAGCGAAAAAACTTTAGCCGCACGACCTGTAGGAGCAAGCAGAACCACGTTTTGCTGCAATGCAGACAATACTTTCACGATGGCGCCAGCAAGCGTGGTCTTGCCAGTGCCAGCACATCCGCGTAGCACCATTGTGGCAAATTGTTCGCGCGAATAGAAGAACTTGGCGAATGTGTCAACAGCCACCACCTGTTCTTCCGTCGGCTCGAAAGCCATTGCTTTTATTATCTGCTCTTTCAGCAAATCAGTAATCATCAGTTCTGTATATCAACTATCAATTTGTAGTTTTGTCAAACATCAGCAACGCACGAGAAACATTTTTTTGCAAAAAAAATAGGACTTTTTCAGCAAATGTGCTCATATATTGCACGCGCGCGTAATATAATAAGGTATATTCACGCCTTCAATTGTCAATTTTCAATTATCTATTACTTTAGCCTTTCATACCTTAGGTGTAACAAGCCTCACACCTGAGGTGTTAGGGGGACTCACTCCTTAGGTGTGACACTCGAAACACCTAAGGTGTGAAAGGCTGATATTAAGGAGGACTCTATCAAGGCATAGTGAATGCTCCGCATTAGAGCCACCAAGACCACAGCTAACGGTCTATCTATCAGCGTCAACAGTGAATTTCAAATCACTTTGTTGCCTTACACTCTCCTCGTGTATTGCCTCGAATATTGCCTTCACGCAATCTGCATCAACATTCCGTTTTTGAGCCTCGTTCATCAAGCGTTCAAGCACCGATTTGTACCTATTACTCTGGAAGACAGTCATGTTATTTTCCTTCTTGTAACGGCCTATCTCGCGGCAAATCTCCATTCTGCGTGCGATGACATCTATCATCTGTGAGTCAAGTTCGTCGATTTGCTTGCGCAAGATGTTGATCTGTTCGAGTTTTGAATCGTGGTCGCGAACCGTAAGCGAGGCAAGAACCGCGCCTAACTCTTTCGGCATCAATTGCTGCTGCGAATCGCTTAATGCCTTTTCCGGAGAGCAATGGCACTCAATCATCAGTCCGTCGAAGCCTAAATCGAGCGCTTGCTGTGAGATAGGAGCGACGAGTTCACGTTTACCTCCGATGTGGCTTGGGTCGCACAACAATGGTATTTCAGGCATTCTTCTGCGAAAATCCATAGGCAACTGCCACATAGGATTATTGCGATATTCGCTTCTTCCATACGTCGAAAATCCACGATGGACTGCCGCTATTTTGCTGATTCCTGCCGCCTTGATTCGCTCTATGCTACCAATCCAAAGGTCAACATCGGGGTTTGTGGGGTTCTTCACAAATACCTGAATGTCGCGCGATACATGGCTCAATTCATCGGCAATGGCTTGTACCAAGAAAGGATTTGCCGTCGTGCGCGCCCCAATCCAAAGGATGTCAACACCGTAATCAAGTGCAAGTCTCACATGTTCAGGCGTTGCAACTTCCACAGCCACTTTCATCGAGAGATCCTTCTTTACTCGACCAAGCCACTTTAAAGCTTCCTCACCGCGCCCTTCAAAACATCCAGGATGAGTGCGTGGTTTCCACACTCCAACACGGAAAGTCGTTATGCCCATCGACGCAAGCAATGTCGCTGTCTCCATGACTTGGCTTTCGCTTTCAGCGGCACACGGGCCTGCAATTATGTAGCAATCCTTTAAGTTATTTATCATTGTCGTTTTCTTTTATTCAACTTACGCAAGTTCGCACATTGTTGATTTTATCTCACGCAGAGAAAATTCTGACCTTATCAGGTATGCATTCTAATGCTGTCGCAAGCCCAAAACGAGTTTTGAACTTGCACCATCATTAGAATGTTACATCTTCGATGTCTCAGAATTTTAGCAGAGGCGCAAAGGAGCGCAGAGTTTTCTCTATTCAGCAAATCTTTTGCGTTCTCTGTTTCTCTGCGATGCAACTTGAAATTTCTGTAAAGAACGTATATCGAATTTGTAAAGTTTTGACGAATGCTCGCATACGGCAGAAGTTTACAAAAACGATATTAAGGCGTAAGCCTTTCAAGTTGCACTCTGCGTGAAATCATACATACGAAACTTATATTCTTATATAGATGCTATAGAAACTATAG
>JAUNQM010000110.1 GCA_030536165.1 Prevotellaceae bacterium
TGTCACACCTAAGGTGTTACTACCCCTCACACCTAAGGTGTTGCAAGCAAAACACCTTAGGTGTGAAAAGAAGTGATAGTCGTTAGCCTCTTTTGTTATGTAAAACTCTTGTTGTCCAGCAAAAGTCGGGCTGAAGTCGCTCTATCTCATAGGCTGTTTGTCTGTGTTCTTTTCTTGTTCATTATCAATGGTATGAAACACAAAAGCCTCGCATTGCTGCGAGGCTTTTGTGTTTGAGTATATGGTTGGATTAATAACCAGCATTCTGCCATGCCTTCTTGTCTGCATCACTCAGGTTCTGACCATTGTCATACTTGAGCTGGTCGATGAATGTCTGAGGGATTGGACGGAGGTTGTGCTTGTCTGCAACGTTAGCTGCTGCTTCTGGGTTGAATGCCTTGGCACGCTTAACGAGAAGCTTGCAACGGCTGAGTTCTTCCCAACGGTTCCATTCTCCAAGAAGCTCACGTGTGCGTTCGTTCATAATGAAGTTAATCATACGATCCTTGTCGCCACTGCATCCGAGCAGGTTGAGAATATACTCATCTTCAGCTGGGAGATTAGTGTAAGATGCAATCTGGAGGTTAGAAGCTGCTGTAGTAGGCGCAATACGTGTTGAGATGTAGTAAGTGTTGTGCCAGATATTTGACCACTTAGCAACCTGACGGTTAGAAACCTTTGTGCCTGAAGCGTCCTTGCATTTACCAAGAGATGCGTCTGCTGTACTGTTGTCTTCGTCGCCACCGAATTCCTTGAGGAATGCCTGTGATGCGTCCTTGTAGCTATCGCGAGCCTCACCGTCCTTCCACTGAGCACGTGCACGGAGGGTGTTGATGGTAGTGATTGCTTCAGCGTATTTGCCGAGACGTACCTGAGCTTCAGCCTTGATAAGAACAGTCTCACCTGTACGTGCCATAATGACATCACGGTGTGCATCGTTCTTCTCACCTGTACGTGAACCGTCGTCAGTCTTGTTGATACCGCAGAAGAAGTTTGAAGTCTTAGGGTCACCGCTTACACCATAGTCGCGTCCTACATACTTGCCGTTCAAGTAGAGAGGCATTACGTTAGGAACCCACTTGCCAGTCTCTGGGTTAACGAATGTGTGGTTAACAGCACCACGTCCGTAAGTTCCGTAAGTAGCATCAGTGATGTCGCTGTTGCGGTTGTTGAGGATGAACATGATACCAGCCTGTCCAAGTTCAGGTTCTGCACCTGCAGGACAACCTACAGACTGCATAGCTGTAGGGGCAGTATAGTTGTTGTATCCATAGATAGTCTTGAAAGTCTTCCACATACGTGAGTCGTTCACGTTGTCGAATACTTCGTAAGCATACTCGTTAGGACGGCAACGCTGGAAGTCCATACCACCGATGTACTGACCACGCTGAACATAACCTGCTGAGAAGTTAGAGAACTGTGGGTTGAAGTAGTTATAGGTACGGTTACCGAAACGTCCCTTGTCAGTGTCTGTAGAGTGCTGTGCTGCCATGAGGATTTCAGGGTTGCTCTCTTGTGCGCAGTCAATACCAGTCCAGTTGTTGAAGAGGTCGTTGTAGTCTGCAGCAAGTGGGTGAGCAGCGATAACCTCGTTGCAAAGTGAGATTACCTTGTTGAGGTCAGTAGCAGCATCATAGTTCTTGCTAAAAGCTTCGCAACGCTCTGACTGGCGATAAAGCAATGCCTTTGCAAGGAAGTGAGCAGCAGTATATTTGTTCCAACCGCCTACACCGCGTGGGCTTGTTGCTGGGAGGAGTGCATAAGCCTGCTCGAAGTCGCTGATTACAGAGTTGAGAGTCTCTTCCTCTGTTGCGCGAGTGAATGTGCGTACAACGCCTTCAACTGGTTCGAGCTGAAGAACAACGCCACCATACTGTGCAAACAAACGATAGTAGTTGTAGCCACGGAGGAAGTAACCTTCACCGCGTTCCATATCAGAAGCTGCCTTCTGGATAACCATGTTTGCAGTAGAGATACCGTAATACATCTGATCCCAAAGTCCAGATACAGGAGGGCAGTTGTTGTTGGCAGCACCGAGAGCTGTCGTACAGTCTAATGGGTTAAGACGGTTGTCGTAAGAGTTCCAAGGCTCTGCAGTGAGGTCGGCTGCACTTGTGAATTCATCGCATCCATAGAGAGTGATACCGTAAGCCCATTCGTAACCGAAGTGCCAACGTATGTTTGCATAAAGTGCGGTAGCGAGATCCTCTACACCCTGCTCAGTCTCAAAATAATCTGTACTATAGTTCTGCTTGTTTTCTTCCTCAAGGAAGCTGTCGCCACAAGATGAAACCGCCATACCTGAGAGCAGCAGGGCTATAATAGCTATATTATTAATGTACTTTTTCATAATGTTTCTATTTTATAATGTCAATCTATACTTTCAATAATATATTTGATTTAATTAGAAACCTACCTGCAAGCCAACAGTAAATCCGCGGTTGTAGTAAGTAGAACCTAAGTCAAGATCAAGGAAGTCAATTGAAGAATAGATGTTTCCAAGGTTCTTACCCTGAACATAAATTTTCATGTTGCTGATGCCAATGTTGTTGCAAACAGTCTTTGGCAAGTTATAACCGAGTGAGAGGTTGCGGAGCTTGATGAATGAAGCATCCTTGTATCCGAGGAGTGAAGAATATGTGTCACCACCAGCTGTGCTATAGACTGGCTTCTGCCATTCTGCACCAGTGTTGTCTGGACGCCAGTAGTCGATTTCACGCTGTGCGTACATACCGTACTGACCTTCACCACCTGTGTTAACCATATACTTGAAGCGACCGTAGAGTTCAACGAGGAGTTCGAAGCCCTTCCAAGAGAATGTGTTTGTCCAGCCTGCAATCCAGCGAGGGTTCTTATTGCCGAGGACAACACGGTCGTCAGCATCAATCTTGTAGTCGCCATTCTGGTCAACAGGACGTACAGAACCTGCAGAGAAGTTGTGACCGTTTGCATTGAACTTATCCATTTCCACCTGATCGCTTTCCTGCCACAAACCAGCATTGTCGTAGCCATACCAAATACCGACTGACTCGCCAATTATGAGAGCGTTGGCAATATCATCTTCTTTTCCGTTTGCGAGTTCTACAACTTCATCCTTTGAGAATGAGAAGTTGAGGTTAGTGTTCCACTCAAAGCCGTGAGTCTTGACTGGTGAACCATAGAGAGAAACTTCAATACCGTGGTTCTTAGTCTTTGCGCAGTTTGCCTGAGTTCTTGGGAAACCTGTAAGAGTAGGAATCACCATGTCATAAATAAGGTCGTTTGTCCTTGAAGTGTAGAAGTCGATGCTACCACCGAGTCTGCCACCGAGAACAGCAAAGTCAACACCGAAGTTCCACTGAGTTGTCTTTTCCCAGCCGAGTTCCTTGTTTGCCATGTTTACCTGGCTGCTTGTGTAGTAAGGCTCATTTGTTGCATAAGCCTGAACAGCTGTGTTTCCGAAAGGAACGAAGAATGACTGAATGTTTCCGAGTGTTCCGTAAGGTGATACAGCTGAGTTACCTGTCGTACCAACACCAACGCGAACTTTCAACTGATGCAGCCAGTCGATGTTCTTGAAGAATTCTTCCTGGTCAGCGCGCCATGCGATTGCTGCTGATGGGAAGAAATCCCACTTGTGACCTGCTGCAAGAACTGAAGAACCATCCCAACGTCCTGAAACGGTGAGCAAGTACTTGTTCTTGTAACCATAGTTTGCACGAATCATGTAAGAAGTCATTGAAGACTCTGTGTAACCGCTGCCAAGAGATGCACCATAAGTGGTTGCATCTGTAATGTCGATAATACCGCTCTTCAGACCGTACCACAAGAAGTTCTCGTTAGGAATTGCGCTTGCTGAAGCACCGATGTTCTCGTAATTGTATTGTGATGCAGACTGCAACAGAGTGATGCCAAAACTATGGTCGCCTACTGTCTTGTTGTAGTCAATCTGGTTGTCGAGAGTCCAAGAGATGTAGCGTGATGTGCTGTTGCTTGCATAGTTCTTACCACCTACACGGTTAGCACTTTCCTGACCAAGGAAGATACCTGTGCGGTTGTAGCGGAAGTCAGGACCGAATGCAATCTTGTAAGTCAAGCCCTGAAGTGGTGCCCAAATCTTACCGAAGTCCATCAAGCCATAGAAGCTACCGAGAGCACGGAAGTTCTGACGGTTGTTGTTTGACTTCTTCCATTCGTCAACACAAGTATATTGGTTTACTACAGAACCACCAGGCATGTTGATGATTTCGCCGTTTTCATCGTAAGGTACTGTGTAGCGAGGCAGAGCCTTTGCTGCACTGTAGATGTCAACAGGACCAGAACTTGTACCAACCTGACCTGTGCGTGAGAAACCGTAGTCCTGATCAGCCCAAGAGGTGTTAATAGTGCCACCGAGTTTCAACCATGGAGTTGCCTGGATGTCGGTTGCAACATTGAAGTTGTACCGCTTGTATTCCTGTCCCTTCTGTGTTCCCTCATTGTCGAGGTAACCGAAGCTGAAGTAAGCATTCATGTTGTCCGTACCACCGCTTCCACTGATTGTGTGCTGGTGAGTGACACCTGTCTGTGTAACCATATCAGCCCAGTCTGTGTTGCCTACAAGGTCGCCGTTCCATGTGCCGTTTACCCAACCCTTGTTTACGTTAGCAAGTGCATAAGGGTCACCGCTGAAGAATGACTGGTCTTGATTGTAGTCTGGCTGGTTACCAGGAGTGTAGAGACTTGGATTTGAGTTGTAGTAAGCCCAACGACGCCATGTGATGTAATCAGATGCTGTCATTGCAGGTGACTTATCAACGAGTTTCTCAAATGTAACGGCACCATTGTAAGTAAGCTGCATTCTGCCTGTCTTACCACGCTTTGTGGTGATGAGGATGACACCGTTAGCACCACGAGAACCATAGATGGCTGTTGAAGAAGCGTCCTTCAACACGTCAACAGACTCGATGTCGTTAGGGTTGATTGCCTCGATACCGCCAGACTGGAGAGGAACTCCGTCAACTACATAGAGAGGACCGTTGCCTGCATTGATAGAGCGGACACCACGAACAGTGACGTTACCCAGTTCACCAGGACGTGATCCCGAAGTGATATCTACTCCTGGAATCTTGCCCTGCAATGCTTCGAAAGCATTGTTTACAGGCTTTGTAGTGAGTTCCTTCTCGCCTACATGCGACAAGGCTCCTGTTACGTCACTCTTCTTACGAGTACCGTAACCAACTACTACTAAATCTTCCAGACCTACTGCATCTGGCTGCAAAGCGACCTTCATACCGTTCTTTGCTGTCACGGTAACAGTCTTGTAGCCAGTGTAAGATAATCTCAACTTGTCGCCGTTGCTGGCCTTTACGTTGAAATTACCATCCATGTCTGTAATCGCACCACCATTGCCGTTTACTAAGGCAACAGTTACACCAATCAGGGCTTCGTTGTTTTCATCAACTACTTGTCCCTTGACTGTCTGAGCTGAAACGGCTGTTGCAAATGTAGCAAACAGCAATGCCAGCATCATACGAATAACTTTCATTTTTGACATAAATTTTTTTGTTAGGTTAATATTAAAAGAAAAAATAAAAAAATGTCTATCGTATAATTGTTTTTGTTTTTAGTTCAAGATTACGATGCAAAGATAGTATTTTTTATTTGAAATATACAAATTTTTATTGATAAAAATCAAGAAAACTTGTTTTTTTTCAAAGTTACGCCCTATCTTAGTGCTTCAAGAATATACTATTTCTTCCTTTTGTTCCATGTCCCTTGGAAGAAAGGTGGAGTGCCTTGGAGCGTGTTTGCATCGATGCGGGTGAGGGTTGCATCGACAAGTGTTGCTATCTTGATAGTTATTTCTTTGCCGTTATCTACGTAGAGGCTATGATGCTCCATGCCTTCTGGACCGATGTATCTGACAACAGAGTCGTTCATGAAGTCAATGAAATCAAAATTAGCGTCGCCTCCTGCAAGTTCATAAAAAGCATGGTCTGGTTGATTGCAGGCGGCAAGGTGTACTATTGTTAATAATGTTAAAAAGGTCTTTTTCATCTTTAATAATAGATTTCTTACTAATAAAGCCACGTATGCACACGGCATAGGTGGCTTTATATATATTATAATGTGTAATCAGTCTTTTTTATAATTCACTTTCTGGTAACTGGAATATCTTTTGTGCATAGCTGAGGTCGCCTGTGGTCAGTCCAAGTTTCAACCATCGCATGCGCTGCTCAGATGTTCCGTGAGTGAATGAGTCAGGCACCGTGTAGCCTTGTGCCTTTTGCTGAAGGTAGTTGTCGCCTATCTTCTGCGCACAGTCGATAGCTTCTTCTATATCACCATCTTCAAGCGAACCAAACATCTGATTGTCGTAGTACCCCCAGATACCTGCATAGAAGTCGGCAAGGAGTTCGAGACGCACGCTAATCTTGTTAGCATCCTTTTCGCTCAGTCGTGCCATCTGCTCGTGTGCTTGGTCGAGCACTCCTGTGAGGTACTGCACATGATGACCAACTTCGTGTGCAATGACGTAGGCATAGGCAAAGTCGCCGCCTGCACCGAGTTGCTGTCTCATCTGTGAGAAGAATGTGAGGTCAAGATACACTCTCTGGTCGCCTGAACAATAGAAAGGACCGACCTGTGCCGTGGCTGCACCGCATGCTGACTGCACACTACCAGTGAAAAGCACCATGCCTGGAACGGAATATTCACGTCCGTATTTCTCGCGGAATATCTTAGTCCATACGTCTTCAGTGCCGGCAAGTATCTGCTTTGAGAACTTTGCCAGTTCTTCCTGTTCTGGAGTTATCTCCTGCTCTGTAGCGCCTCCGTTAGTGAGAATATCAAGTCCGCCTGCTTGCTGCAAAGCATCAAGAGGATTGCCTCCCATCATCCATGCAATCAGTGCTGCAATAACAATACCTCCGAGTCCCATACCGGCTTTCGTGCCACCGCCCATGCGTCGGCGGTCATCCACATTCGTGCTTTCGCGTCTTCCGTCTAATTTCATGTCTATTTTAGTTTTTTGTGTAAATCTCTGCAAAGATAGTGCAAGTTGAGCGAAATACAAAATAAAACATGAAAAAACTTCCATCTTCAAAGCTCAACGTATGAATTGTACATTGTAAATGGAAATTGTACATGGAATATTTTGTTTATTTCCTATATTATGTATAACTTTGCAACAATCAAAAATAAAGGCAATCTACTATCATTTAGTTGTATTGCTTGTGGTGAGGCATTGGCAGAACGAATATTTACTGACAGGGATTTCATTCGAGAACGGCTTCAAGGTTTGTTTGACCAAATGCCGTTGTTCCAGCATCAGGCGGTGCTGGACAGTATCTCCGTCTATCGTTTTAAGAAGGACGACCTTGTGTATGTTGAGGAGAGTAATCCCACCGACTGCATGTTCTTGCTTGAGGGAAAAGTGAAGGTATATAAGAGCGGCATTGATGAACGCGACTTGATAGTTCGTCTGATACGCAGCGGTGAGTACTTTGGCTACGCATCCCACTTTGCCGGATGCAAATATTCCACCCGCGCGGCTGCACTTGAACCGTCGCTTATCTGTTTCATACCGATAGAGGCAATCGATGATTTGGCAAATTCAAACCTTCGCGTCGCTACATATATAATAAGGTGTATGGCGAGGAATATGCAATTGTCCGACGACCGTATGCTTACTCTTACGCAGAAGCACGTAAGAGGTCGCCTTGCCGAAGCTTTGCTCTTGATTCACGACACGTATGGCACTCGGGAAGACGGTAAGACGCTTTGTCTCAGTCCATCGCGTCGCGACCTTGCCGACTTGAGCAACATGACCACAAACAATGCCATACGCACATT
>JAUNQM010000111.1 GCA_030536165.1 Prevotellaceae bacterium
AGTCTCAAACGGAGTATAGGATAACGAGGATGTTTGAAGATTGATTAAAGTGTACGGAGAAGCGAAGCACCAGAATGGCATAAAGCAAGCATTTGTACCCTTAGCACGTCTTTTTTACGCCAAAGACGTAAATAAAATGTTAAAAATTTTGTACATAAAAAAAATTTTAGTAATTTTACACCCTGATATATATAAAAACTAAAAATAAACTATTTTTAATGATTAAAAGCTTTATTTCATGAAAAAAATCTTTACTTCAATCGCAATGCTGGCACTTTGTGCAATGGCACATGCACAGTATCTGGAAATGGACGGAATCAGAACCGTCTATACCACTTGTGACACAATTTTCCACGATGACATGCCTGACGGACTGACAGCTTCAATGCTCGTTCCAGGCTTTAACAGTCTCAACATTCCTTTCGAGGACATCGTGACTAATGACCTTGGCTACAAGTGGGCTTTGACACAGGACTATCAGGACCCTGAAACTGGCTTCATGCTCAACAAAGGTTACTACAAGTTCCTCACAGTGAACACAGGTACCCTCAACTTCGCAGGAAAGACTGAAAGCGACGACTACACAGCTGGTATGACAAACCTCAAGAAGGTCATCCTCTATTGCGTAGGTCTGCCTAACGCAAAGAACGAGGCTCTCGGTATCAACCACGCAGACCTTTCAACAGGTCGTCTGCAGGCTCGCTACAACTCACCTACACTCGCTGAAGACGGTACAGCAGTGCCTATGACAAACGAGGCATACCGCGAAATCAAAGTGCAGACTAAGATTGTGAAGAATGAAGAAGACTGGACAAAGTACATCTACACTTACCCTAACTTCCTCGACTTCAAGTGCTCAAACGTTACAGGCGACGAGTATGACCCACGTTTCGTTTCAGTAAACTCACTGTTCAAGATTACTTACGACCTCACAGGCGACGTTGATACAAAAGCCCTCGAAGAATTCATGGACTGGGGCGAGAGCCACAATGGTAGCGAATACAACAACCTCAACATCGACGGTATGACAGAAGCTACTATCAAGTACTACTTCGCTAAGCACGGAGAGTGTTCATCGTCAGTTGACCCTGCAACATACGTTACAGCAGCCGACGCTGCAACTGGCTACAACTGCTTCGACAAGAAGTGGGGACCAAAGGTGGCTTGGACAGCAGAGACTCCTATTCAGGTGAAGGTTAAGAACCGCATCATCTTAGCAGGTATCTCATTCGTCAGCGGTGATGACACTCCAATGAAGTGGTTTGGTCATGCTAACGACCCTTCAGGCGACTGGACAGGAAACCCAGACCTCTGCAACGATGAATACTATGGCAACCCATGCTCTGACATGGATCCAGAGAAGCCTTGGGGCGTAGGCATCGACCCAACTCCAGCAGGTCTGCTTGGCGATGCTGACGAAGACGGAGTAGTAAGCGTATCAGACATCACTACTGTTGCTTCTTACATCCTCGGCGGCAACCCATCACCATTCAACGCAACAAATGCTGACGTTGACAAGGACGGTCTGATTACTGTATCTGACATCACAGGTATCGCAGGCATCATTCTTGGAACAAAGTAATGAGTCACTAGAAAATCTAGAAAGCCTAGAATATCTAGAATAAACGAAAACACGATTTATCGTATTATATTATATTTTTTTATGTTTAACTAATTAATTACCATTATGAAAAAGAAACTTTTATCTTTGATTGCTTTGGTAGCAGTGGCAGTGGGAATTTCTTTCGCTGTTAACTACGCACCAGGCAATGGTTTGAAGTTTGCCGGCAAAGCTGATGCTGAAAAGCTCGACATTCGCAAAGATTTTTCTTCACAAGTAATCAAGGGATTGACCAACGCGAATGAAATTCCAATGCAGAAGAAGAGTGTCAGCACACCTAAAACGGCAGAAGAAGACTGGACTGAATGGGAGCCATTTGCTCCTATGGGTAAATCAACATGTACATGGTCAACACAATGGTTCGATAATGACCTTGTGTGCGAAGTATATGTTCGTCAATTAAAGACAACTGCCACTACAAAGCAGTTCAAATTCACTAACTGGGGCGATGACAAAGCTCATGAATTTATCGTAAAGTATGATGAAACTGCTCCAGCAAACAACAACTTATCTTTTGAGCCTCAAGCCACTGGTCCTAGCTCAGACGGTGTTATAGCTTACTTCTATGACTATGCTCATGCTGCAGTAGCAACTAACCCAGCAGGTTACTATTATTACACTCCTGAAACAGGCAAGTTTGTAATCAAGCCATGGGTTGCTGCTATTAATGAATCTACAGGTGCTTTACTTGGCTACTATAATGGTGGAAGCAACATTTCTGAGGAATGTCAAATGGATGGCTTCGCTGATTATAGCTTCGGTAACATTCTTGTTACAAAAGTTGATGATACGCAAGAAACTGAGACATCAGTTGGTGAAATTACCTTTGGTATCACCAAGATTGGTGCGGATGTTGCTTACTGGAAAGCTGGTATTTCTACAATGACCGCTTACCAAGCAGGTGAAGGTCCGGTTGCTGGCGACACAAAATATACAGACAAAGCAACTCTCGTAATGCCATACGACAAAAATTATCAGATTGTCGTTATAGTTGCAGAAGCTTATGATTCAAAAGATTCGCTTTTAGCATCTTCTACTAAAGCTGTTACAGCAACAAAGGCTTCCGATTGGCAATCAATGGGTAAGCGTCCATATCGTGAAGATATTGTAACTCCTGTTTATTTCAGTTCTGCTAAGGGAATCGTATTTGATGTTGAAGTCGAAAAGAACACTAAGCATGAAGGTTGGTATCGTCTGAAGAATCCTTATGGAGCTAATTCTCCATTTAATTCATACTGCCAATACAGCAACGCTTACATGTACTTCAGTATTTCTGGTGATGTTGTTACTCCATACTTAAGTTTATATGTTAACGATTTAGGCTTCGATGCAGAAGCTGTTGCTTATGGTAAGCCAAATCCATTTACTATTGAGGGTAGTTATTGTGAGGATGGTACATTTGATGGCTATGTTATTACATTCCCTGTAGATGGTTTGATCTATGGTGACAATGAAGGTGCATACTATTCAAATCGCGATGGCCTCTTCCGTGCAGTTATCAATTTCAGAGACACAGAATTTGCATTTGCTGATGACGCAAAATCAGTATATGTTGATGAAACTGTAAAGATTACCACTAACAACTCATTCAACACTCCAACATATGAGTCAATCACTCCAGAGATTGCAACTGTTGACGCTAAGGGTGTTGTAACAGCTATTGCTCCAGGTAAGGCTCAGATTAAGGTAAAGCAGGATTCAATCCTTGAATTCAAGGCTAAGGAAGAAGTAATGGAAATCGACGTTAAGAAGAATCCTAACTCTTTCGGCACATTCGTATTCAACACTGACGAAGGTCTTGAAGCACTTGGCGTTGAAAAGCCAGCAGCAAGTGCAGCCACTAACCTTACAGGTATGACATTGACAGCTGGTGATGTAAGCTTTACATCTACAGACGGTGGTACTGCTACACGTGTATGGAACACAAAGGGCGTTACAGACCTCCGTATGTATAAGAATGCTACATTCACTATTTCTGTTCCAGAAGGCTACAAACTTGTTGACATCGACTTCACAGGTTCAGAATGTAGCTTGTTCGGCGAAGTATCTGACTTCACAACTTGCTCAAAGTCTCACACTGTATGGGAAGCTCCAGAAGGTGACCCTGTTACAACAAAGACATTCGACGTTGTAGGAACTTGCAAGATCAATGTTATCAAGGTTAAGTACATCCAAGTTGCTTCTGCTTCAGGAACTGTTTGGGACTTCACTAAGCTCGCTCCTATCGCAGCTGACGGTACAGGTAACTTGAAGAACGAAATCAAGGACGACGGTGGTTCTGGTTGGACTAACCTCCAGAACAGCAAGGCTATCACAGACGAAGAACTTACTATCTCTGAAGGTGTTCCTTACGAGGTAACTAAGGGCTTGAAGTTCACTGCCGGTGGTTCAGGTTGGATTCACATCCGTAACTATCCAGAAGAGTACTTCGGACAGCAGTTCTACTCTAACAACAAGGATTTGAAGGTTACTGTTCCTGCAACAGCTGGTCAGTACATCATTATTACAGCTCTGTCACCAGACAAGGGCGTCCTCGCTGTTAAGGCAATGGAAGGCACAGACACAACAACTATCAATGTATGCGCTAACGAAACATACATCTACCAGTCAAAGGCAGGCGACGTTACATTCAACCTCGTAAAGCAACTTACTATTAAGAAGATTGAAGTTGTTGACGCATTGCCAGCTAACCTCTGGGACTTCAACACTATCACAGCTTCAGTAGCTGACGGTACTGGTAATTTGAAGAACAACATCGTTGACGATGGTGGTGCTGGTTGGACTAATCACCAGAACAGCAAGGCTATCACAGAGGAAGAACTTACTATCTCAGAAGGTGTTCCTTACGAGGTAACTAAGGGCTTGAAGTTCACTGCTGGTGGTTCAGGTTGGATTCACATCCGCAACTATCCAGATGAATATAATGGCAAGCAGTTCTTCTCTAACAACAAGGATCTGAAGGTTACTGTTCCTGCAACAGCTGGTCAGTACATCGTATTCGACGCAGTTTCTGCAAGCGGCAACACTCAGATTGTTTGTGGCGATGACACTGTTGACGTATATCCAGGCGCTGTAACAGGTTACATGATTCAGGCTAAGGCTGACAATCCTGTAATCAACATCAAGAAGCAGCTTACAATAAAGAAGATCAACGTTATCGACGCTGCTCCTGCTGCACTTGCTGCTGGACTCAAGGCATCTATCGAAAGCAATGTTTTGAAGGTTGGCGACGTTGCTCCTATTACTTGGAGTTGCTACGACGGAGTTACTCCTATCTTCGCTTCTGACAACGCAGAAGTTGCAACTGTTGACTCTAAGGGTAACATTACAGCAGTCAGCGCTGGTACAGCTAACATCGTTGTTACTAAGAAGGCAAATGCTTACTACAAGGAAGCTAATGTTACTATCGCTGTTACAGTTGAAAACGCTGGTCCTACTGAACTTGCAGCTGCTATCGAGCAGGCTATCGCAGGTAAGACTCAGGGCGACACAGCTGTTGTAACTCTCGACGGTAAGGTTGCTTACACATTCGAAAAGCCAGTTGACGTAGGTCTCGTTAACATCGTTATCAATGGTAATGGTGCTCTCGTTACTCTCTCTGACTCAGTTCAGATTGCAGGCCAGCAGGGTATCGAAATCAACAATGTAAACTTCGACTGTGCAGCTAACACTAAGTGCGCTCCTATCGCTCTGTCAGCAAATCCTGACTCAGTTCTCGTAGGTGCATACTATCCAGTTGCTGAAGGTGAGACTAACAACCTCCGCTCAAAGGCATTCTATGACCTCGGTGCTATCGTTATCAACGAATGTAACTTCTCTGGTGTTAAGACTTCTTGGATCAGCGCTAACAAGCGTGAGTGGAACCTCAAGACTTTGAAGATTATCAACACTATCGCTCAGTTCGACGTTGCAAGCGGTATTGATTCTTACATCAACTGGACAGGCAACTCAAACAATGAAGGTTCAATTAAGGATATCGTTATCGAAGGTTCTACATTATATAATATAGTAGAAAGCAACGACAACCGCTTCCTCCGTCTCCAGAACAACAGCAACTCTCAGGCACAGAAGGCATGGGCAGAGCCACAGTTCGACGCAAAGGAAAGCTGGGTAATGACAAACAACACATTTGTCAACCTTCCTTCAAACAAGGAATTTGCTAACAACTATCCTAACAAGAACAATGTAACTCTTGATTTCAAGGGTAACATCTTCTACAACACATGGCGTCTGCAGAAGATTTCTGGTTCAGCAATTAGAGAATTCACAGCAGCTGACAACTCTATCATCGGTATCACTAACGCTGTTGATAATACAGATGCTGCAAGCTACGCAACTATCGACTCACTCCTGATTTCAGGTGAAAAGCCATTCGTAGTTCCTACAACTGCTCTCGACCTTACTAACCCTGACCTCACAGCTAACTTCACTCCTTACGGCTTGTCATACGCAGCTCAGAACGACTTCGGTGATCCACGCTGGAAGGCTGACGTTAAGGCTCCAGGTCTTGCACTTGCAACCGACACTATCGAGGTTGAAGGCGTAATGGTTAAGCGTCCTGCTACTTGGAAGTTCGTTGAGAACTCTAACGAAGTATATCAGCTTGCTTGGACTTCACTCAACCCTGCAACTCCTGTATTCGCATCTTCTGACGAGGCTGTTGCAACAGTTGACGCTGAAGGTAAGATTACTCCTGTAGGTGTTGGTTATGCAACTATCACATTCGCTCAGGAACCTACTGCAGAGTTCAAGGCTGCTTCACAGGAATTCGTTGTAATGGTAGCTGGTACTCCTGAATATCCAACACTTTATGCTGACGAGGATAAGGACTATACAGCACTCAACATGTGCGACATCATTACTACTTATAGCATCAATGGTAGCAGCAAGTATGGTCTTGAAGCAGAAGCAACACCAGTTGTTACATACTACAACCCAGGTGCTCCTATCGAAGTTCAGACTTCTAACCGTACAGCTTACATCAACCCTCTCACTGACGAAGCAAAAACTGATTACGTTCCTACATCAACTGACGGTGCAATCACAGTAGCTCCAGTTGTTGGAACACAGAAGACTCTCGCATGCCGTATTGCTAAGGCTGACTCAATTAAGTTCTACTACACTGGTTCTGGTGGTTCTTCAACTACTGTAACAATGTGGGTACTCAACGAGGCAGGCGACACTATCGCAACTGTAGAAGGTGGCGATGCAGCTGGTAAGAACAAGGCTTCTAACACTGTAGCATACGTATTCCCTGACCAGGGTAAGTATCAGGTAGTTCTCGGCGGTACAGCAGGTGATATGGAAGTTTACTACGGTAAGGTATTCTGCCAGCCTAAACCAGCACCAATCAACGTAGCTCGTAGCTGGAAGTTCGACAACATGCCAACTGACTGGGCAGCTGACTGGACAAAGATTCAGCAGGTTGCAGGTAATGGCTATTGGGCTGAAAGCTCTAAGGGACGTTACAGCTATGCTAAGACTCTCAACGACGAAGCAATCACATTCGACGGTGAAACTCCTGTAGCAATGTTCGAAGGTCTGTTCTTCACTGACGCTGTTGAAAACGGTATCCTCGTTTGCCCTGCAAACGGTGCTACTTATCGTTGCGCTCAGCTCCAGAGCGGCTTCACAACTCGCATCCCTCAGGTTGCAGCTGGTGACACTATCAAGCTCGTTCTCTGCAACACTGAAAAGAGCGATGTTGAAGGCGGTATGACATTCGCAAACGCTCTCGACGTTGAAGGCAACTCAGTAGAATCAATCACTACTCCAGCTTCTACTTATACAGAATTTGTATTCGTAGCAGAAGAAGATGGTGACTTCACATTCAAGGTAGCAAAGAAGGGTGTTCGCCTCCAGACTATCAACGTAATACCAGAAGGCACAGTTCCAACTGGTATCGCTGATGTTAACAGCAACCTCAACACAGCTAACGGAATGTTCAACCTCCGCGGTCAGAAGGTATCTTCTACTCGCACAGGTGACATCTACATCCTCAACGGTAAGAAGTACATTGCAAAGTAATTTGTCAATAGAAATCTAATAATCATCGCCTCTCAGCAACATCGCTGAGAGGCGATTTTTTTGTTGTCTCATACATCAGCCTTTCAGTAAGCATTCGATGAATTACATATTGTAGCAGTTGTATAACTGTATTACCTTTGC
>JAUNQM010000112.1 GCA_030536165.1 Prevotellaceae bacterium
TTTGGTGCGAATGGGTCTGCCTTCTTTTCGTCGGAAGGTGCGGTGGTCTTTCGCTTGGTGAAGATGCTCATTGCGTCGGCTTCCTGCTGTTTTATCTCGTCTATCTTGGCGGCTATTGCCCTTACGGTAGGTTCTGCTATGAGTTCTGACACGGTTATCTGCACATCTTCTCCCTGCTGTATAGCCATTGCCAGACGCATTGAGAGGAGTGATGTCATTCCCATACGAGTGAGGTTTGTGGTGATGCCGAACTGTTCTGTCTTGAGTATGTCGGCGACGATTGCCGTGAGTCTCTTTTCTGTCTCGGTCTCAGGTGCAACGATGTCTTCGACCTGTACTGTTGGTGCTGGCAGTGCCTTTGTGTTGACTTTGCCGTTAGGAGTGAGCGGCATCTCGTCGAGTTGCATGTATGCATCAGGCACCATATAATCGGTGAGTTGTGCTGCGAGGTATTGACGCAGGGCTTCTGTATCAATAGGGTTGTCGGCGGTGAAGTATGCACAGAGATGCTGTACACCAGCTATCTCCTTGACCTGTACGCTGACCATATTCATGCCTTGATAGTTTGCAATGAGGGTTTCTATCTCGCCTAACTCGATGCGGAATCCACGCAGTTTAACCTGTGAGTCGATGCGTCCCATGTATTCGAGTTGCCATGAGGCGTTGTAGCGTACGAGGTCGCCAGTGTGGTACATCTTGCGGCCTCCTCTATCTCCCCCCGAAGGGGAGTAGTTTGCGAATGGGCAGTCGGTGAACTTCTCTGCGGTGAGGTCGTCGCGTTTCCAGTATCCTTGTGACATCTGTACTCCGCTCATGCACAATTCGCCTACGACTCCTTGCGGCAAGAGTTTTCCATGCTTATCAACAACGTATGCGCTTTGGTTGTCGAGTGCACGGCCTATAGGGATGTTCTTGTATGCCTTGCCTGGTTCGATTTCGAAATATGTTGCGTCAACGGTGAATTCTGTTGGTCCGTATGTGTTGATTAGTCGGCAGTTGCACGTTGGGGTTGCTGTCATCTTCTCGCCTCCGACTACGAGGTAATCGACAGGGAGGTCAGGGTATTGCTGAAGGAGCATCTGTCCGAGCTGGGTGGTGTAGCATCCACCTGTGATGCCGTTCTTGACGATGAAGTCGTGGAGGAGACTGATATCCTTGCGTGCTTCCTGCGGAACGATATAGAGTGTGCCGCCGACGATAAGCACAGGGTAAAGGTCTTCAATCGAGGCATCGAACGAGAACGATGAGTGGCAGCAGATGCGACTCTGGCTTGTGTGGTGCCATTCTTTTGCAATGAAGTGGATGAAGTTAGCCTTTGCACGGTGAGGTATCATCACGCCTTTAGGCTTACCTGTTGAGCCAGAGGTGTAGATCATATAAGCAAGACCGTCAGGGGTGGCAAGGTTTATTCGTTCTCGATTTATCGAATTATCGATATCTCGATTAATAGAATCCTCAATGAAGATGATATTCTTTGCTGTGAAGTCATCGCCTTGCGAAGTCTTCTCATTATATATATTGTGCGATGTTATGAGCACTTGGCTTTCGCTGTCGTCAAGCATATAGAGTAGGCGGTCGTTAGGGTAGTCGTAGTCTAACGGAACGTAAGCATAGCCTGCACGCTCAATGGCAAGTGCTGCAACGAGGAAGTCCTTCTCATAGCCAAGCATGATACTCATAAACGGACTGTTGCCAGGTTGTTGGTTTTTCTCACCTACGATTTCAAGGAGTTTATGGGCGAGAGTATTCGACAGGGCATCCAACTCGCCGTATGTGTAATGGCTGTCGCCTTCAGATACCGCAACGGCATCAGGAGTCTTGTCTGCCTGAGCAAGGAAGAGACTAACGAATGTGTCGTTAGGGTCATACGTCAGTTTCTCGCCTTGTGAATGGCGGATGATGTCCTCTGCCTCAGCCTGTGAAACTAATGGCAGTTGGCTTATCTTAGTGTCGGTATTGTCAGCGATTGCTTCAAGCAGATGGCAGAAGAACTGTTTTACTTGTGCTATTGTGGCGTATGAATACAGTCTGCCGTCATAGACAAACTGAATCTGAAGTTGTCCGTCCACGCCGTTGCTTACGCTAATATTCAAATCAGAGAAGTTTTCCTCGCCAGCCTCAATGATGGTGACTCCGTTAGCCTTTGCCATGTCCCAGAGAGAGTCGGACCCCTCATAGTTCTCGAATGCAATCTGCGACTGGAAGAGGTCGTTGCCGAGGTCTGAGGTCTGCTGTATCTCAGAGAGGGCACAATAGTCGTGAAGACTCGTCTCTGATGCTTGCTGCTGCAATGATTGCAATACTTCGCCTATCGTGGTGTCCTTGTCGGTGCGTACCCTTACAGGAACGGTGTTGATGAACAGTCCTACAAGGTCTGCCACATCGCCGCGGTTACGACCAGAGACAACCTTGCCGAAGACTACGTCGTCGGTGCGGTTGTAAGTTTGAAGCACAAGTCCCCAAACCAGTTCTATGATAGTGTTGAGTGTTACTCCGTATGCGCTACCGGCACTCTTAAGCTTTTCTTCAAGTTCTGCTGATACGCTGACGCTTTGCTCCTCGCCAGAGTTGTCGGTAGTGTCATCGGCAGAATAAGGAATGATAGCCTTCTCGCAATAGTCGCCGACTAAGTTCTTCCAATAGCCTAACGATGCCTTCTTGTCGAGGGCAAGAATGTTGCGGATAGCCTCTTCGTATCTTCCCTTGTCGGTGTATTCAGGCTGCGTGTTCATGTCTCCCTTTGTAGCCTCTGCCAGCAAAGTGAAGAAATCGGCAAAATATATAGCCAGGCACCAGCCATCTACAATGATGTGATGAGTGCAGAATAGGATATGGCAACTGCTATCTGAAGTCTTCATGATGACAACTCGCAGCAATGGGTCGGTCTGGAGGTTGAAACCAGTGTGCAGTTCTTCATCGTGAATGCGCTTTGAAGCAGCCATGATGTCTGGCTCATTGGAGATGTCGATAAACTTCACCACAGGCTTACGGTCGGTGATGGCTTGCCACGGGTTGTCGATGCCGTTGTAAATGATAGATGTGCGGAACACCTCGTGCTTCGCCGCCAAACGGTCTAATGCATAATGCATCTGCTCTTCTGTTGGCAAGAAGTCTATTGCAAAACGGTTGAGGAGTACATACGAGGTAGTGCTTGGGTTCATCATATACTCAAGCAGCATGCCTTCCTGCATTGGCGAGAGAGGATAGATGCGCTCAATGCTCTCACCACGTGCAGCAAATTCGGCTGTGATGTTTTCAAACTGTTCGTCAGTCCATCCTGATGCTCCGAGGTCGGAGGCTGTAGTTTCAGGTTGTGCGACGGAAGTAGTATGAGTCACGATTTCCGCAAGTTCGTTGCAGAATACGGTGACCATTTCGTTTGCCTGCTGTTGCGTCCATGCCTTGCTGTCGTATGTGGCATCAATGTTCATTGTGTCGCCATGTACGGAGCAGTCAATCATAAACGAAGGACTTATCAAACCTTCAGTATTGACCATGCTGCCAGTTGACAGTTGTGTGTCTATGTTGAATATGGCATCGGTGGAAGCCTCAGTCAGTTCGCCTAAGTAGTTCAAGCCAAGCAACTCTTTGATGTCGGTGCGCAGGTTGCTGTCGCCTTCGGCTGATGAGATATATTGCAGGATGCCATATCCGAGTCCCTTGTTTGGCACATTGCGGAATGTCTCTTTTACGGTGCGAAGGTCGTGACGTATGTCACCGTTCAGATTCTCAACCACGACAGGGTACATAGACGTGAACCAGCCGACGGTGCGGTCTGTCACTAATGGTTCGTGGATAGGTTCACGACCGTGTCCCTCCATCAAGATGCTTGCGCTGTTGTTACCTGTGAGTCGGCGATAACTGCGCACGAGAGCCGTGACAAGCAGGTCGTTCTCGTTAGTGTTATATGCCGCGTGAGCATCGGTAAGCAGATGACGGATGGTGTCGTTGGTATAACTGGTATGCAGTTTTTGCATTTGCCCTGCTGCACCGTTGTTGCCACCCATAGGCAGCGCAGCCATTTTCTTCTGAACATTTTCCCAGTATGTTTTCTCTATGTTGAGAGCGTAGCTATCGCGGTAGCGCGTTATGGCTTCGGCATAGTGCTTATAAGAATGTGTCTTCTTCGGGAGTGTGATGTCCTTACCTTCTGCCGCCATGATATAGGCGTTGTTAAGGTCTTCGGCAATGATGCGCCACGATACACCATCTACGGCTAAGTGGTGGCATATCATCACAAGCACATCTTTATCTGGTGCGTGGAAGAGTGCAACCTTCAGCACAGGACCATCTTTGAGGCAGATTGTATTTTGCAGGGCATCAGCCTCGGCGGTAATGTCAGCCATTGACTCCACGTCTTTCTCGGTGAAGTCGTAGAGACGCGTATCGACATTATTTATGTAGATGCGTGAACCTTCAGCCCTCATGCGCAACATGTCGTGATGCGTAGCCAAGGCTGCAATGGCAGCATGCAGTGCATCGGTGTTTATGCGAGTGATGCACTCGAATGCCACGCTTTGGTTGTAGTGCTCAGCATGAGGCAGGTTGAGGTTGAAGAAATAGTGGAGTATTGCTCCATTAGGTATTTCCCCCACTACGGTCTCTTGTGGAATATCTATCGTGGTTCCCATCTGTGCCAAGTCGGCGATGGCTCTTACGGTCTTGCCATTCATCACGTCGGCAACGGTCAGCGTGATTCCCTTCTGGCGCAAAAGGCTTACCAGACGGATAGACTTGATAGAGTCGCCTCCGAGGGAGAAGAAGTTGTCGAGAGCACCAATAGGAATTGCCACGCCGAGGACATTGCTGAAACCTTCGGCAAGGGCTTGCTCTTTCTCTCCTACAGGCTCTACATACTCAACGGTATTCTTTATTTCAGGTGTTGGCAACAGGCGGCGGTTTATCTTGCCGTTAGGTGTCATCGGGAAGCTGTCGAGCTTCATGTAGGTGTCGGGCACCATATAATCGGCAAGTGATGATGCCTCAAGAGGCTTGCGGATATCATCGTCGGTCAAAGCGGCATTATCTGTCAGCGTATAGTACAGAATCAAGTGTTCCGACCCCATCACTTTCTTAACTTCGGCAACAGCCTGAAGTATGCCCTCAATTTGCAGTGTCTTATTCTCAATCTCACCCAGTTCGATGCGGAAGCCACGCAGCTTAACCTGGAAGTCGATGCGCCCGATATATTCCAAGTCGCCTTGTTCGTTCCATCGGCAGAGGTCGCCAGTGTGGTACATCATAACCTTGCGTCCCCAGCGGTCTTCGCTAATAAACGGACATTCAACAAACGACTGTGCGGTGCGTTCAGGCAATTGCCAGTAACCTCGACCCACCTGCACACCAGCTATGCAGAGTTCGCCAATCATACCGATAGGAAGAAGCTGGCCTGATGTGTTGACGATGAAATTCCAAGTGTTGGCAACAGGTTTGCCGATAGGTATGTTTTCGATACGCTTGCCTGGCGGTATGCAGTAGTATGACGTGTCGTCGGTACATTCCGTTGGACCATAGACATTGATTATCTCAACGTGGTCGCTATATACGCCGTCAAGTTTTTCACCTCCAGCGGTGATGAATCTTACAGGCAGGTCGTCGTATGTGTTCAGCAACAGCGCAGCAATGGCAGTAGAGTAACCGCCACCAGTAATCTTATGCTGGAAGAGGAAATCTCGTATAGCTGCAAGGTCTTTCCTTATTTCAGTCGGCATGATATGGAATGAACCGCCAAGGGTAAGGATGGCGTACATATCCTCGATGTGTGCATCGAATGAGAATGAACGGTGCCCTTCGATACGGTCGTCAGCCGTAAGCCTCTCCATGTCGATCACCACATTGATGAAGTTCCAGAGTCCTTCCTGATGTAGTATTGCCCCCTTTGGTTTGCCTGTTGAACCTGAAGTATAAATCATATACGCAAGGTTCTTCGGTGTTGTGAGGTTTATTGGTGTCGATGGCAAACTATCATCGCTGAAGTCAATGTCGTCGATGTATAATACCTTTGCTTCTCCCACATTGAAATCTCCTTCGGCTTGCTTTGCTGCAAGAACGTCGTGCGTTGTGACGATAACCTTCGACTGCGAGTTCTCTATCATGTAGATGAGACGCTCGTTAGGGTATTCAAAATCAAGTGGAGTATATGCAGCGCCTGCTTTATGTATGGCAAGCACCGCCAGAGGGAATTCCTTCTTCCTGTCGAGCATCACACAGACGAAACTGTTAGGCTCGACTCCGTTTTCAATCAACATGTGTGAGAGGACATTCGAGTTGCGGTCAAGTTCCGCGTATGTAAACTGGCTCCATGCATCAACTACGGCAGGTGCATCTGGACAGAGTTTTGCACGCTCGATGAAAACTTCTGCAAAGGTCTTTGTTATATCTACATCAAGATGCTTGCCTGCCGACACTTCCATTATCTTGTCCGTTTCTTCAGTGCTCAGAATTGAAACCTTGTCTATTTGTCCGTCAAGGTTCTTCATCATGTCAAGCAGCGCATTCTTTATTGCATCGGCAAGCATACGCATGGTTTTGCGACTGTTGCGAGCCTCGCTCGACTCCATACGTATCTCGTACTGGTCTTGATACAGGAAGATGAAGGCTGTGAGGTCGTTGATTACGTCGCCACGGTCTGGCTGAATGCCAGGGAATGCCTTGTCATCGAAGTGTAGCGTTTCGTCCATGCCTTGAATTGCCTGGAAATTGAAACTGATGCCAGGTGTCATACCGAGGTCGGAACACAGGTGATTGAAAGGATAGACCATGTTACGGATTGTTGACATCAGTTCGCGACGGAAACTCATGATGTAGTCGCGTACCGTCATTCCCGGCAATATCTCAGAGAGAATAGGCACTGAACGTACATACATACCGTATGCCGTACGCAGACGTTTGTCTATACGTCCGTGATTTACTGTGGTATATGCTATCTTGTTTTCCCCTAAGACTACCGACACAGCATAGCTGAATGCTGCCTGGAACAAAAGATTTACGGCAATGCCATTCTCTTTGCACCAGTTGTCAACCATTTCGATAGGCAGGTAGGCTCTCTCGCGAATCATCTTGCCTACAGGGTTGCTGACATCCGCCGACAGAGTTGCGAAGTCCATTCCAGCAAACTTCTCGGCATAGTTCTGCTTTGCCTTGTTGTATTGCTCTGTGCCGAATGAAGCCTGCTCGTCAATCACAGCCTCTATCATGCCGTACGACAAGTCTCCTAAGTCTTCGCCAGCGTATGTACGTGGGAAATCCATCGTGGTGAAGATAGGGGTGTAGGTCATACCGTCACTTACCAGATGGTACATGTCAAACAGGATGTAGTAGCCTTTTTCCGTATCAATAAGTTCCGAACGGAAAAGACTTTCCTTGCCGAAGATATCGAAAGGGCGTACAAAACCGTTGTTTATGTAATCCAGACATTCCTTTTCGCTCATCTTCTTGCGTTCCACCTTGAAGCGGATGTCTGGGTTGAAATACTGACGGGCATTACCCTCATCATCTATCATAAACGAAAGGTGAAGTTCGCGACGCTTTTCAAATATCGTCATAATGGTCTGCTCTAACTTATCAGCATCCACATCCTTTCCAAGAAATGCATACGATGGCAGGTTGTACTGCATGACGTTAGGATATTTGATAGTGTCGAGAAAGACACCCATCTGGGATTGTAATAGAGGATAGGTCTTCATATATTGTTGTTTTTGTTAGTTCAAGGTTTTATAAATTCATCGCAACCGAATCATCGAATCATCGAAAACTCGAATAATCGTCAAATTGTAAATCGTAAA
>JAUNQM010000366.1 GCA_030536165.1 Prevotellaceae bacterium
CGTTTAAGAATCTCACGCAGAAGTCGCTCATGCCTGGGCCATTGATGATGGCACCACGAAGAACGTTCTTTCCCTTCTTCAATGTAACGCGCTGCGACATTCCGTCGTCAGCCACCATACGGCGGTCGCCTGAAAGAACCAAAGTCTGCTCTCCATTCAGCCACCACATCGATGCAGAATTAGAGCCAACAGCAAGGCGTACATCAGCAATATCTTCGTCACATTCTATCGTTGTCACAGCCCAGAAAAGTACTCCATAGACCTGCTGCTCAGTGCAACTTGCAAAGCGGAACAGTTTCACGTTATAGCGCTTGCTGTCGTAAGCATGCCAAGTGAGTTTCTGCACTTCATTCTTAATCTCAGGCGGAGCCATCATGCGACGGAAATCGCCTCCGTTGTCCTTTTTCACCTCTATCTCTACATTTGCCTTCACGGTCTGTCCGTCTTTCGGCACAATAGTAAACTGCTTAGGGAAATATTCCTTATAGAATACCTTATTAAGATATGAGTCTGTGAAAACAGTGTTGCTTCTGTTTGGCTTGCTTATTGGGTCGAGCAAAGTCCAACGACGAATGAAACCGTTCTCGTCAGTAGTTGCAGGTGTTGCTGTAGCAGGCGCGAAGTAATCACTCAGATGGAGTTCATTGAACCATGGCTTATACTGTCCGCTCAAATGCAGCAAAGCAAAGATATAAAGCAGTCCATCGTAATACACATCATAATATCCATCGCTATATGGCTGGAGTTTCATGTTCCACAGATGGCGTACCAAGTCTTTGCTGTATTCATTGTCTGTCATCAGACTCGCAGCTGCCGTTGTTGCAACAAGTCCAATTGAATGACGCAGTTTCTCGTACCCACCGGCTTTCATCACGAATGAAGGCTTGCCTCCATCGAGGGCATATTGGTCAACAAACTTGTCAATGCCCTGGCTTGCCATCGTCTTCTGGAACTTGTCAGCATATTCCTTCTGCCACATTCTGTCCTTACCATACCATGTGAAGTCCATTGCTATGTTCATAGGCACACGCCATGAATCATAATGGAACTGTGATTCGCTTGCAGGATTTCCACCAAACGCTGGTCTCTTAAGAGGAGTACCATCGAAGTTGGTCATGTCTGGGTTTATGCCTGTTGTAGCATCACATGCCTTGTGGAGATATTCGCGTGCATTCGCTGCCAACTCTCTGTAAAGGCCTTCGCGTCCATCCTGTGCAGACTCTGCCCAAATCTCAAAGAATGCAGGCAGATGGTACGACGGGTCAGTTATCGTACGTCCGAAACGGTCAGGAGTAAAGTTTATGAGTTTATGCTCCATGTTTATGATACCATGCTCGCCATTGTCGGCAAAGATTGTATTGAGCAAAGCCTGCGCCTCATGCAAGTAATTTATCTCACCTTCATTACCCCATCGACGCGATGCAAGCAGCAAGTCTGTCACAAAATACAGTTCACCATCGCTGGCTGAACCTTGAGCCATTCGTGTTCCGTCGGTCTTGCATTGCCATGCAAACAATCCCTTTGATGGACCTTCCTTGTGCATCATATACAACTTAGACCATCGCCAGATGCGGTTAAAGAGGTCTTGCTTGTTCATCTGCACGGCAATCATCATGCCATACGATTGTCCTTCCGTGCGCACATCATTGTTCTTCACGTCAGACACATAGCCAAGCGTATCGCCAACACTCTGATAGGCACGCCGAGGTCCTTCAAACACCTCGTGGAATGCTGCCTCAATCTTCTCATCAATCTGTTTTTGCGTGTAGCCCATTTCCTTGAAGTAGTTGCGCTGGGCAAAGCACGACATCGACAGATTCATCATCACCGATAAAATTAAAAACTTTTTCATATAATAAATGGTTATTGGTTTCTGGTTTCTAGTT
>JAUNQM010000113.1 GCA_030536165.1 Prevotellaceae bacterium
CGTTCTTCAGTCGTCAATAGGCGCTTCTCCACCCGTCGCATTAACTCGGAACAAGTATTGCAAACCTTCGCAAAAAGTTTTGCAAAACTTCCGGCAAAGTTTTGCAAAACTTTTCCCGAGTATTAACGACGACTGAAGCGATGACTAATGACAACAGTCGTAACGCTATGCGTTGACCATAGTAAATTGGAGAAACAATATAGAAAACCAGGGCTATTCTTATAGAAAAAAGGCTTTGAAAACATAGAAAACTGACCCTAATAATACGTTTGTCTTTTGCCGTCAACAATTATGTGTCCTTGTTTAAGAACAATTATCGATTTTGCAGCACTTACGTGCTATGCTGTCAGTTGAGTATAGTCTTTCTTACAAGCAAGCTTGACAAAATCCTATCCTCCCCTACCAGCACCTTGACTTTGTCAAGGCTGCAAAAATATTTTCCGAACAATTGTGAACAATTTTTTCCTTCCATATCTTTTCGTCATTCCGTGCTTGA
This sequence comes from Prevotellaceae bacterium, assembly GCA_030536165.1. GTDB lineage: Bacteria > Bacteroidota > Bacteroidia > Bacteroidales > Bacteroidaceae > Prevotella. Next base: position 497 of record JAUNQM010000113.1, read on the forward strand.
CTTCGTCTTGCCTCGGCTGCACTCGGGATAGCAATCAAACAAGTTTGTTGCTCTCCTCTCGTTAGCACGAGCCTTGACACGGAGCCGTTATAGCGTATTCTGTGTGAGTAAATAGTGAGTAAAAGATAGAGAAAGAATATAGAATTATTGAAAAGTACCGAAGGAACGAAATACTACATAGGATAGGGCGGCAGCCCTATCTCATCAAGCACAGCAATCCAATAGTGCCGTAGGCTCGACAGAAAAAACATCAGTTCTGCCGCACTTACAGTGCTTTAATCTTATGAATGCCATAAAGATAGCACTCGCGCACTATCCTATATTCCGTCGCACTTGCAGTGCTTATTTTGAACACCCTATCCGTTGGGGTCGTACAAAAAAAGTTCAAATGACTGATTAGGGATAAACCATATTGGGCAATAAAACGTTTTGTATGACATCTGATGGATGCGCTAAACAACAAATGTATAATGTCAATAGAACATGTTGGCTATTTGTTCCTTCGGTAAAAAATATGTATAAAAACGTTGTCTTTTGCTTTTTATTTTATATCTTTGCAATGCTAAAAGTTCAATTTTTTTATCAAAACTATTAAAAAATACGCTATTGAATATGAAAAGATGTTGTTTTGTTATCATGTCGTTGTGCCTCTGCGTGCTGATGCATGCACAGATAGGCTATCAAGTGTCGTTGCTGAACACAGAGACTGGTGAACCACGTGCTAATGAGAGGGTGACAGCAGAAATTAAGTTGCATAATTGTGACGAAGCCGTCGTGTATTCGGAAACGCAGACAGGAGTGACAAACGACTTCGGAGTGCTTTCGTTCTCGATTGGAAATGCGCAATCGTTGGCTTCAATCGATTGGAGTAACTATCCTATGTTCATCTCTGTAACCGTTGATGGAGTCCTTATTGGCAAGACACAAATTATGAGCGTGCCATACGCAAATGCTGTAGTGCCGTTGAGTAAAGATTTGGTTGTTGGTACATGGAGTGGTTCCGGAACGATAATATGGAAAAATGAATATAGACAATGGACATGTTTTCATACTTTTATTTTCCAAAATAATGGAACGATGACTTACAGACATAATGCTGGAGATTATGAAGAAGGTCAGTACTGCGAATGGAATGGAATTTATAAAATAGAAGGAAATGAAATAATATGCATTAGTAACGAAAGTGATATTCATAACTATCCTTATCATCCAGAATACGAAAACGGCTATTTGAATTTTGTGAGGATTATTGTTTTAAAATATATTGATGGCAATTTGTATTTTACGGCTGATGAAAGACATCCTCCTCTTACAAAACAATAATCTCAAATGTGTAAAATAATATAATGTAGAAATGAAACGATTAGCATTATTTTTACTTACCATATCATCCTTCTTGTTTGCGAGTGCAGCGCAAGATGTGAGTGAGCAGGTGCTGGTATTTAGGAATACTGGCGAGATAAACCTGTTTTATGCAGACCAATTAGATAGCATAGTGCGTACGAAATATGACGCAGACAGCATTCTACATGAAGACTATGTGTCGCTCGTATATTATGCCGTGGATACCACTATGGTCATTCCTTTGGCTGAAATAGACAGTGTAGCCTTTGGCAGTAGGAACGAAATGAAGTTTTACGATGGGGTGAGGATTATTGACGAAGATGATTTTGACTTCATTAGCCGATGCGAGGGAAACACTATTTATTATAAGACTTCGACACCTTCAGACTTATTGCCAAAGTTAGGCGAGAAAATATATAGTGAAGGATGCGAAGATTTGATGCCTAATGGAGTTGCTGCCAAAGTTGAGGGCGTGAATAATCAAGGCACAGAGATTGCAGTAGTACTTTCTCCTGTTGATATTCAGGAAATATTCGAAAAACTGTTCTATGCAGGAGACATAAATGGTATCCCTGAAACGGTTAGAAACTTCATACAGAAAGGAGCACCAAGCAAACTGAAGCTCGAAGTTGGTTTGGATGCAGATAATATTGGAAGGGTTTCAACAAGCGGCACTCTGACATTCGACGGTAATGCAATAGTAGATGTCTTTAGGCATTACTACAAGGTGGATGCATCGCTTGATTTCGATATAGACGTTGACATTGAACTGAATGCAAAAGAAAACGCTTCAGTTCATAAAGAGCCTACAATGCTTTCTGTTGACTTGCCTACGATTTATGGCGTGATAAAGCCGACGATAACATTGGGAGGCTTCCTTGATATGAATGCCGATTTGTCATTCAAATATAACCTTAACCGACATTTTACCAGACATGTGATATGGGAAAGAAAAGATGGTGAAAACACATGGACATTCCCTGAAGATAAGAACAATGGAACCGGGGAAACAACAGCAAAAACAGAACTGACTCTTAACGGCTCATTATACATGGGGCCAGAGGTGGCACTTGATTTCCACGTCATAGGTGATTTCGTCGGTGCAAGAGCAAAGGTGAAAGTAGGGCCTGAGATTTCTGGAAGCGTAACTATGGGTATGCTACAGGATTTGCAGACATACGAGCCGCAAGCATACGGCAATGCAGACCTTGATTTCAAGTGGAGACTTAAAGCGGAAACGTCATTGCTGAATAAAGAAGGATGGATTTGGGGTGAAGAGAAAGAAACCAAACTTGGTACTTTTGGGCATCAATGGGGAGAACATAAACTTCACCTTTTCCCTGAATTCAAGCAAACTAAAGCCGTAAAGAAAAAATCAGAGACCACTCCATCTGCACAAGCCGTAGGTGCAGTGACGAAAACAGAGACAGACCTTGAACATTCGCTTGAAGTAGGATTTCAGGTAGTTGACAATAACGGAAATGTGATAGATAGTGTGTTCGTTGACTCTTTGGATGCTCATTGTGCTGGACTGAAAGGCATAAAGTCGGAAATCGACATGAAAGATGTGGCAGACACGCAGGAACTTCAACTTAGACCTGTGTTCCATTATGCTGGCTACACTATTCCGTATGCAAGCGTGAGAGTGAAGGACGACATTCAAATACAGCCAATGGTCTTTGGTATGACAAGGCAAGGAACAAGGATTCTTTCGGGCTATCCATTCACAGGGTCGGTAATAGCAGGTTCGACATTATACACAGCGGGACCTTTCCAGCAAATGTATAAACCAGACACACTCTTCGTTGGCAAAGATGAAAGGCAATACAACGCAACGGTGCTTAGCGGTATATACGATATAGTAGGTACATGGAAAGGAAGTGGGAACGGAAAGGATTATACTCTCATATTCAACGAAGACGAATCGGTAATATACAATGGTATAGAGGGCAAATACAAGGCTAATTATCCTCAGATGGGTGAAATAACTTTGATTCTGAACGACGATTCGACTATAGTGTTCAGTGTAAAGAGTATAAACAATACCACTCTTGTTCTTATAGACAAGAAACAAAAGATAACAATAACATTAAATAAACAATAAGATGAAACGTATTGTAGTTGCCTTGATTTCAGCTTGTATCTGTGTTGCCTTGCATGCCCAGATAGGCTATCAAGTGTCGTTGCTGAATACAGCAACAGGTGAACCACGTGCAAATGAGAGGGTGACGGCTGAAATTAAGTTACACAATTGTGACGATGCCGTTGTGTATTCGGAAATGCAGACAGGAGTGACAAACGACTTTGGCGTGCTTTCGCTCTCAATAGGAAATGCGCAGTCGCTCTCTGCGATAGATTGGAGTAAGTACCCCATGTTTATCTCTGTAACCGTTGATGGCGTGCTAATAGGCAAGACTCAGGTCATGAGCGTGCCATACGCAAATGCTGTAGTGCCGTTGAGTAAAGATTTGATTGTTGGGACGTGGAAACGCGTCGACCCCTCAAACCAATATCTTTATCTTTATACAAATAATACTTGGGAAACGAGATATGAAGATAATGATGATGATAAATATGGAATGGTAGGAAGCTATGAGATAGAAGGAAATACTATTTATTTTTATTCTGTTAGTTCTGTAAAGGTCGGGCGAATTTATAATGGAAGCCTATTCATGGGTGGAGACAACTATATACGTATCTGACATGTTTGTGTCTCCAATTCTATGCAGAGAACATATATGAGAAAAGGAAGACTACCAGTATCTATGATTCTTCCGCAATATGTTGATGGGTGAGAAGTAGGAGTTGAAGAATCGCAACCTTTATATACAAATCGGTCATTAGACTTTTGTTTAGTTCTAATGACCGATTCGGGTTTATTTCAGAAGGTGCTTGTCGAGGAAGTTTTCAAGGCGGTGCTTTAGGTGGTCGCGTGTGTTACCGCCGTAGATGCTGTGGTTGCGGTTGGTGTAGAACTGGCTTTCAAACTGCACGTTGCGCTGGACAAGTTTCTCAATGTATTCAGCCGTGTTCTGGAAATGTACGTTGTCGTCGGCAAGCCCATGCATGATGAGTAGGTCGCCATGCAACTTGTCTGTGCTGTGCAATGGTCCACAATCATAGCCCTTTGGATTCTCTTGTGGGGTGCGGAGGAAGCGTTCTGTATAAACCGTGTCGTAGAAGCGCCAGTCGGTGACAGGTGCTACGGCTACTCCGCAACGAAATACGTGTCTGCCTTCGCTCATGGATAGGAGAGTGTTGAATCCGCCGAAACTCCATCCCCAGATAGCGATGCGGTCTTTATCGACGTATGGTTGGCGGCTGAGCCAGATGGCAGCCTCGACTTGGTCTTTAGCTTCTTTTTCGCCGAGTGTGAGGTATGTGCATTTCTTGAATGCGGCACCGCGACTACCTGTTCCACGCCCATCGACGCATACTACGACGTAGCCTTTCTTTGCCCATTCGCGTTCCCATTCAAGTCCGTTCTTGAAACCAACCTTCCATGAGTTCTTCACTTCCTGTGAGCCAGGACCAGAATATTGGTACATGATAACAGGGTTGCGCCCTTCCGTCTCCCCACAGTTTGGGGAGGTTAGTGGGCGTACCATCCATCCGTTGAGTTCGACTCCTTCGGATGTGGTGAAGGTGAATAGCTCTATCTTTATGCTGTCAGATGGCTCAGTTGGTTCAGCTTTGCCTGATACTGACAAAATCTTGCCTTTATTGCTGATTGTGCGAGTGACAGGTTTCTGCAATATGGTGGAATATTCGTCGGTGAAAGTGGTGAAGTCGGCAGAGAATGTTGCTTCGTGCCATCCCTTTTCGGGTGTGAGGCATGTCTTGCGACCTTTTGCATCAATCTTGTAGATGTTGAGGTCTAAAGGTGATACCTCGTGGCTGGAATAATAGTAGCACTTCTGGCGTTCATCGTAACCGAAATAGTCGGCTACGTCGAAGTTACCTTTCGTTATCTGACGCACGAGTTGCCCCTTTATATTATATAGGTATAGGTGGTTGTAGCCGTCGCGGTCGTCAAGCATGGTGAAGCAATCGTTCTTGAACGAGAAATCGCTATAGGCGCTTTCGTCGAAATATTCTTTTGCGTTGAGGGTAAGAATGCACTCGGCTTGACCTGTAGTGCAGTTGCAGATGAATACCGACATCTTGTTTTGATTTCGGTTGAGAGTCACTACGCCTACCTTGTCGTTGTGCTCGGTGAAGGCAATCCTTGGAATATAGCCATCAGCATCGAGGGGTACGTTGAGTTGTAGGGTCTTCTTTGTGTTGATGTCGTATGCCCATACCGATACCTTTGAGTTGTCTTCTCCTGCTTTTGGGTATTTGTACTCGTAGTTGTTGGGATAGATTGCGTAGTCTTTGTAAGTAGGGTTAGTGCCTTGATAGAGTGGGAAAGAGAATGTCTTCACCTTGCTTTCGTCGAAGCGTACCCATACAATGGTGTTACCGTCAGGGCTAAATTCGTAAGTGTTCTTGAGTCCAAACTCTTCTTCATATACCCAGTCAGGTTTTCCGTTGAGGATGCGGTTTATTTCTCCGTCGAAGGTGACTTGTGTTTCGTTGCTGCCGTCTGCCTCTCTAATATAGATGTTATTATCGTGGATGAATGCGATGTTGCGTCCGTCGGGTGAGAACTTGACACACTCCTGCACGCCACGATTGGTCAGAGGCTTGTTGGTGTCGCCGTTGAAGAAGTATTGCGACGTGAAGCTGCGGCGGTAAATCCTTGTGTGGTTTCTCTCGACAAGGAATGTCTTCTTGTCGGGTGAAAATATGGTGTCGTTAGCTGCTCTTGCTTGCGTGAATGCCAGCAAGAGTAATGATATAATCGTAAATTTTCTCATGATGTTTCGTTTGAGAAGCGAAGGTGGTGCCGATTGATTCTTCGAATTATCGATGTTTCGGTATTTATTAAACTTGAAATCTGCCTACCGGTGGTTCTATTCATCGTCGTCTTCGATGCTGTCGAGCGACATGTCGCCATCAACGTCTTCTTCAGGAATGTCGAAACGAGTGCTGTAGTTATCTTCGTTCATTTCCTCGTCCTCGTCATCCATGTCGAGGTCGTTGTTGTAATCATCTCTCTCGTCTTCCAAATCCTCGTCGTCTCCATCTTCGTTGTTAGTAGAGCCAAAGGTCATCTTAGGAATCTCAACAATTGGTCTCACTTTTGCAAATATGGCTTCTGTCCAAGTGCCTTTTTCTATTTCGAGCACGTCGCATCCATCGGCAATCTTCTTTTCGTAGAGTCCACCTTCTTTGTGGAGTCTGTCGGTAGGGAGGGTTGTCGTGCTGACATCGAAACCACTTTCGATGATGTCGCGAATGCTTTGTGATATGCTGTCCCATCCACCGCCGAAGTTGTTTGAGATTACTTCAAGCATCTTTGCTGCAGAGATGTGGCGTATGTTTTCGTAAGTGAAGTCGGTAACTCGCTTGATGGCTTTCTTCTTGAGTGCGATGCCCTTTACAACGTCGTCAACCTTGACAGAACCGATTTTGAATCCCTGCTTTTCGAGGCTCATCTTTTCAGGCTTGCTGTCAAGATTGTAGTTTTCAACCATGAAAGCACCTTTTATCATTGAGATGTAGTGTGAGTAGGTCTCAAAGAAGTCGGCTTCCCTTTCTGCTTTTTTCAGCATGGTGAAGATGTCGTTTTCCTGATATTCCCACAGTTGTCCGCGGGTCATGTTCTTGAAAGAGAGTTTCTCGTTCTTCTTATCAGGCACGATAGTTTCCTGTTTTACAGGAGCAATCTCCTCAACGACAGGTGCAACTTCTTTTATTACTTCTTCGACCTTTGTCTTTCTGGTTCTTGGCTTTTTTGTCTCTTCTGCTTTCATGTGAAATAGTGTTTGTGTATAGATTTTGCTGCAAAGGTAA
>JAUNQM010000114.1 GCA_030536165.1 Prevotellaceae bacterium
ACCGTTTGAATAAGTATAAGTACCTTGACCATCGCGCATGTCGCGAACCCAGTTACCCTCGTATCTGTCGCCGTTGTAGTAATACATCACGCCATGCCCCTGCTGGTAATCCTTATACCACAGACCATCATATTTGTTACCGTTCTGGAACACGAACACTCCACGACCATGCTGCATGCCGTTCATCCAGTCACCGTCATAGTATTCGCCGTCAGAGAAAGTATATTTACCCTTCCCCTCACGCTTGCCGTTCTTGTAGTTACCTTCGTATTGATCGCCATTCTCAAAGAGCACAGTACCCTTTCCCCACGGCTTACGTCTGAAAATATCTCCTTCGTAAATTCCCTTTATTTTCGCCTCCACAATATTCAATCTACCATACACAATATCCTTCGACGACGCATTAACATTCCCCGTCTGAGTCTGCGCATGGCATGCTATTGAAGCAAGAAGCGAAACAGCAAATATCAATTTTCTTATATTCATAAAATCCTTATTTATGTCAAAATTTCCACAAAAATAAGCAAAAAAAGCGAAACACACAAAAACTATAACATTTTTTTATTACTTTTGCATTTTGAAAAGAACAAGGAAAAAATCGAAAACCGTACAACCGCAATATACAACCTAATATGAAATACATCGGAATAATACCAGCCCGTTTCGCATCAACCCGATTCCCAGGCAAACCACTTGCTGTACTTTGTGGCAAGACCATCATCCAGAGAGTGTATGAGAAAGCATCATCAGTGCTCGACGAAGTCTATGTCGCCACCGACGACGACCGCATCTTCTCCAAAGTCACAGAATTCGGAGGAAAGGCAATAATGACATCCCCCGACCATCAGAGCGGAACCGACCGCGTGTTCGAAGCCGCTACAAAGGTAGTCAACGGCAACTGCAACGACCGCGACACCATCATCATCAACATCCAGGGCGACGAACCTTTCATCGCCGACACACAGATAAAATCCCTCTGCCAATGCTTTGACAGCGAGACAACCGACATCGCCACACTCGGCAAACCATTCACCGCAGAAAACGGAATCGAAGCTATCGAGAACCCTAACTCACCAAAGATAGTCACCGACGTTACAGGCCACGCCCTCTATTTCAGCCGCAGCACAATACCTTACAACCGCAACTGCAGCCGCACGAAATGGCTCGACGACATTAACAATTACCATACATCCTACCTCAAGCACATCGGCATCTACGCATACCGACTTCCTGTGCTTGCCGAGATTACCCGACTGCCACAGTCGCCACTCGAACTCACCGAAAAACTCGAACAACTACGATGGCTGCAAAACGGATACAAAATCCGAGTAGCACTCACCGACATCGAGACCATAGGCATCGACACACCAAACGACTTCGCCAAAGCAGAGGCATACATCCAATCCCAGCAACGATAGGACTGACGGTTTATGACTGAAAATTGAGAGAACACCTCCCAACCGTTCAGTTATCTATTAAACCACCCCTCCACACCTCAGGTGTTTCTTGCTTCACAACTCAGGTGTCACCATAGTTCACACCTAAGGAGTAACACAGTTTACACCTAAGGTATGAAGGCCTAAAATATGCCATAGATAGCACTCTGATGAATAATCTATAGAATCTATAAAATCTATAGCAACTGTGAGAAAAAATCTTGCGAAAAGCAGGACTTTTTCTCTTTTTATGCTCATATCGCGCGCGCACGCACACGCGCGTTTATATAAATAAGGTGTACCCCCTGAACTTTCAAACAGCTTGGTTTTGATTTTTTTTGCTCGAAAGTGCAAAAAAAAACTTGTCATTTTGCCTTTACTTCACGGAAAATTTGTATTTTTGCAACTTAAAAGTGTTGAATCAAATTGAAATCCATATAAAAAACAAAGTATTATGCTTACACTTAAACTAATCACAGAAGAGACCGAACGCGTGATAAAGGGTCTCGAAAAGAAACATTTCAATGGTGCAAAAGAGGCTATTGATGAAGTACTTAACGTAAACCAGAACCGCAAGGCTACACAGCAGAAACTCGACGCCACACTTGCTGCACAGAAGCAAATGGCTGCCAAGATTGGCGGCTTCATGAAGCAGGGGCTCAAAGACGAGGCTGAAAAGGCTAAGGCTGAAGTGGCTGAGATGAAGGCTGAATCAGCTAAGATGCAGGAGGAACTCGACAAGGCTGAAAAGCAGCTCACTACCCTACTCTGCCAGATTCCTAACATCCCTTACGACGAGGTGCCAGAAGGTACTTGCGCCGAAGACAACTGGGTGGTAAAGTCTAACCTCAAAGAATGCACTTTAGGCGAGGACACTGTAGGCAACTGGACTTGCAACCCTGAAAACAACGAAGCTAAGCTTCCACACTGGGAACTGGCTAAGAAATACAACCTTATCGACTTCGACCTCGGCGTGAAAATCACCGGTGCAGGCTTCCCTGTTTATATAGGAAAGGGCGCACAGCTGCAGCGTGCCCTCATCAACTTCTTCCTCGAAGAAGCTCGCGAGGCTGGCTATACTGAGATCATGCCACCTACTGTAGTTAACGCTGCATCGGGTTACGGCACAGGTCAGTTGCCTGATAAGGAAGGTCAGATGTATCATTGCGAAGTAGATGACCTCTACCTCATCCCTACAGCAGAGGTGCCTGTGACAAACATCTACCGCGACGTGATTATCGACGAGAAAGACCTGCCTATGAAGAACTGCGCTTACACTCAGTGCTTCCGCCGCGAGGCTGGCAGCTATGGCAAGGACGTACGCGGACTGAATCGTCTGCATGAGTTCTCAAAGATTGAGATTGTGCGCATCGACACTCCAGAACATTCAAAGGAAAGCCACAAGGAAATGCTTGAGCATGTTGAAGGACTGCTGAAGAAGTTGGAATTGCCTTACCGTATTCTTCGTCTGTGTGGTGGTGACCAAAGTTTCACATCTGCCATCTGCTACGACTTCGAGGTATATTCAGAGGCACAGGGACGCTGGCTTGAGGTTTCATCAGTAAGCAACTTCGACACGTATCAGGCTAACCGTCTGAAGTGCCGCTACCGCAAGGCTGCCGACAAGAAGATTGAACTCTGCCACACGCTCAACGGTTCTGCCCTTGCCCTCCCACGCATCGTCGCTGCCATCCTGGAAAACAACCAGACCCCAGAAGGCATCCTCGTGCCAAAGGCATTGCAGAAGTTCATGGGCTGCGAAGTCATAAAGTAAAGACCCTCAAATTTTGTTTGTGCAACAAATAGTCAACAATTATCAAATTGCCTTGTCCTACAAGACTATGTATCAGGTATGTGATAAAGCCTGAAAACAAGTTTTCACCTTCATCACATACCCGATACGATTGACGCTGTCAATCAAAGCAATTATTAATCAACAATAAATTCAACAAACGGACTGAGTTATAACACAGTACTACATGAGCGATGAAGAGAAGATATATAAGATTATAGGAGCAGCAATGTCTGTCCATTCTTATCTGAAACATGGACTGGCTGAATCTGTCTATCAAGAAGCTCTCTCTTTTGAATTCAAGGACCAAGAGATTCCTTTTGAGGAAGAAGTACAAGTTCCAATAATCTATAAGAACCATCGTCTCAATAAATACTATCAATTAGATTTCCTTTGCTACGACAATATCATCGTAGAACTGAAATCTGCTGCAGGAATAACATCAGAACACCGTGCCCAACTATTCAACTACTTGCGTATTACACAAAACGTTTACGGCATTCTGCTGAATTTTGGTGAGAGTTCATTGCATATCGAACGCTATCAATATAATCCTGTAACAAACCAATGCGAAGGTTTCCATAACAAGATATTAGAAAATTGATGAATTCTTTGTTGAATAATAATTTATGACTACTTGCGAAGCAAGTTGTTTTGAAGGGTAAGCAAGTATGGCTGAGCTTGCTCAAAGGCAGACTTGATTAGACTACAAAACAAATCACAGAGTGATTCATAAATTCGATAATTGTTGACACATTTACATATTTACAACTTAAGATTTTAATGAATAAGATTCTTTGCAGACAACAGTTTTCCGAGAAGGTATTCAAGTTTGAAGTTGAGGCGCCGCTGATTGCGAAGTCGCGCAAGGCAGGACACTTCGTCATCATTCGCGTTGACGAAAAAGGCGAACGTGTACCGCTGACTATAGCCGATGCCGACACCGCCAAAGGTACTATCACACTTGTAGTTCAGGAGGTTGGACTCTCTTCAAAGAAACTTTGCCGACTCAACGCAGGCGACTACATCCACGATGTCGTAGGACCACTCGGCAACGCTACCGATATTGAAAACTTCGGTACGGTGCTCTGCGCTGGCGGCGGTGTGGGAATAGCGCCTATGCTGCCTATCATCAAGGCTCTGCACGAGGCTGGCAACAAAGTCATTGCTGTGCTTGCTGGAAGGAACAGGAATCTTATCATACTTGAAGATGAGGTAAGGAAATATGCCGACGAGGTTATCATTATGACCGACGACGGCAGCTACGGCAAACAAGGCGTGGTGACGGTAGGCATGGAGGAAGTCATAAAGCGCGAGAAGATTGACAAGTGCTTCGCCATAGGTCCTGCCATCATGATGAAGTTCTGCTGCAAACTTACTGAACAATACAACATACCAACCGTTGTGTCGCTCAACACGATAATGGTTGACGGTACGGGTATGTGTGGCGCATGCCGACTGACGATTGGCGGCGAGACCAAGTTTGTATGTATCGACGGACCTGAATTTGATGGAGCATTAGTCGATTGGGACGAGATGTTCAAACGCATGGGCACATTCAAAAAAGTGGAACAAGCCGAAATGCAGAAAAGCATTGCAGCAAATAGTTCTACCGTTCCTACTCATCGCGCCAAAGAAGCTAACAGCCCCGTCAGCATCTCCGAAGAACAAACATCCGACTCTATCAACGACCGCAACGCTGATTGGAGAAAGGAACTGCGCGCAAGCATGAAGGCAAAAGACCGCACGGCAATGAATCGTGTGGTGATGCCTGAACTTGCTCCGGAATATCGTGCAACGACAAGGACAGAGGAAGTGAACACAGGACTGACAGCAGAGATGGCTGTAAACGAAGCTAAACGCTGCCTCGACTGTGCAAATCCTACATGCATAACAGGTTGTCCTGTTGGCATAGATATTCCTTCGTTCATAAAAAACATTGAACGCGGACATTTCCTCGATGCTGCTAAAGTGTTGAAGATGACATCGGCTCTGCCAGCTGTCTGCGGACGTGTATGTCCACAAGAGAAGCAATGCGAATCGTTCTGCATGCACACAAAGATGGGCAAACAGGCTGTTGCAATCGGCTACTTAGAGAGGTTTGCTGCGGACTATGAACGTGAAAGCGGAAATATTTCCACCCCAGAATGCGAACCTTCAAATGGTATGAAAGTGGCTGTCGTGGGCTCAGGTCCTGCAGGTCTTTCGTTTGCTGGCGACATGGCAAAATACGGTTATAAGGTACACGTATTTGAAGCATTGCACGAAATAGGCGGTGTGTTGAAATATGGTATTCCAGAGTTCCGATTGCCAAACAATATTGTGGATGTTGAGATAGACAACCTGAAGAAAATCGGAGTCGAGTTCCACACAGACTGCATTATCGGTAAGACCATTAGCATCGAAGCACTTGAAGAAGACGGTTTCAAAGGAATATTCGTGGCGTCGGGTGCAGGTCTGCCTAATTTCATGGGCATCAAAGGCGAGAATTATATCAACATAATGTCGTCGAACGAATATTTGACACGTGTAAACCTCATGGACGCAGCAAACCCAGAGACTGACACACCTATTAATATAGGTAAGAAAGTACTGGTCGTAGGCGGTGGAAATACCGCAATGGATTCATGCCGAACAGCAAAACGACTTGGCGGTGAGGTGACGCTGGTGTATCGCCGAAGTGAAGCCGAAATGCCAGCACGCGTTGAAGAAGTGAAGCACGCAAAGGAAGAAGGCATACGCTTCCTTACGCTTCATAATCCGAAGGAATACATAGCTGATGAGAATGGGGCTGTAAAGACTGCCGTGCTTGAAGTGATGCAACTTGGCGAGCCAGATGCAAGCGGACGCAGACGTCCAGAGCCTACAGGTGAGACTATCACAATTGAATGCGACCAAGTTGTCGTGGCTGTAGGCGTTTCGCCAAATCCACTTGTGCCTAAATCGGTCAAAGGGCTCGAACTTGGAAGAAAGAACACCATTGCCGTGGACGAAGAAATGCGCAGTAGCAAGGCTACACTCTTTGCCGGTGGCGACATAGTCAGAGGTGGAGCTACCGTTATTCTCGCTATGGGCGACGGACGACGTGCAGCAGCAGCAATGAACAAGCAACTTAAAATAAAAGAATAACCTAACACACAACATTATTATGGAAAAATATTTTGCACCTTCAGAATTGATTATCAATGATGATAACAGTTGTTTTCACCTTCACATAAAGCCAGAACAACTGGCCGACAAGGTCGTGATGTGCGGTGACCCTGGACGAGTAGATACGATTGCTGCGCATTTCGACACAAGAGAATGTGAGATTTCATCGCGCGAGTTCCATACTATAACAGGTACATACAAAGGGAAACGAATCACTACCCTATCACATGGTATTGGCTGCGACAACATTGACATTGTAATCAACGAACTCGATGCCCTGAAGAATATCGACTTCAAGACGCGTAAACTCAAAGAGAAACTTACGTCGATGGAAATAGTACGCATCGGCACATGCGGTGGTTTGCAGGAGAATACTCCTACAGGTACGTTTATTTGCTCAGAGAAATGTATTGGCTTTGAAGGACTCATCAACTACTACGCTAACCGCGACGAGATTTGCGACCTTGAATTTGAGAAAGCCTTTACAGAGCATCTTGGGTGGGACTATCACAACCTGCCTTCTCCTTATGTAGTGGATAATGACAACGAACTTCTTGAAAGGATTTACCAGCCTGAAAAGGGAATGGTAAAGGGAGTGACTATTTCCTGCGGTGGTTTCTATGGTCCACAGGGACGCGAACTTCGTATTCCTCTCTCTGACCCAAAGAGAAACGAGAAGATTGAGAGTTTTGAATGGAATGGCTATCGCATCACGAACTTCGAAATGGAAAGCGCTGCCGTTGCAGGACTCTGCAAGCACCTCGGGCATAAGGGTATGACGGTATGCATGGTTATTGCTAACCGCGTGGCAAAGGAGATGAATACCAACTACAAAAACAATATTGACGACCTGATTAAGCTGGTGCTTGACAAGATTTAATCAATGAAAGGTCTGCTGTTGGTATTTCTGGGTGGCGGTATCGGGTCTGCCCTACGCTATTCTATTTCAATGTTTTGCAAGAACGCATTACAAAGTCATAACTCCGCAAACGATGTATTTCCGTGGGCAACATTGATTGTGAATATCGTGGGATGTTTCATTATTGGCATATTGTTCATGTATTCTGAAAGCCTACAATTCACAAAAGAAATCAAGCTATTACTTATTACAGGCTTCTGTGGAGGTTTCACCACCTTTTCTGCATTTAGCATTGAAAGCGTTACCCTTATACAAAACGGCCACTATTTCATTTGCATCTCGTATATCTTGGCAAGCATTATATTAGGAATGGCAGCTGCTGCACTTCCAACAATTATTCATAATTGCTAAATATGGACTCAACAATCTGCGCACTTGCAACAGCAACAGGTGGAGCACTTGGAATCAT
>JAUNQM010000115.1 GCA_030536165.1 Prevotellaceae bacterium
GGTTACAAATACGGACTCAATTTATAGTGTTTCATCGGACAAAGCATAGCCGTCAATAAATTGATTAAAGGTTGATGCTTTGGTTGTGGGTTGCAGTTTTTTTTCGTGGAAAAGTTTTGTGGTGTGAGTAATTATTTGTAACTTTACACCCCGAAATAGAATTTATACTAAAAAGCATTCATATAACATTTAACGAAACTTTAATTACAAAATGGGAAAAGTAGTAACTTTAGGCGAGATTATGCTCCGCCTTTCTCCTCAAGGTCAGGACAGATTTGTCCAGACAGAAATGTTTCGCATCATCCCTGGCGGTGGTGAGGCAAACGTAGCAATCAGCTGTGCAAACTATGGTCACAATGCTTATTTCGTATCGAAACTGCCTGACCATGAGATAGGTCAGATTGCTGTGAATGCTCTTCGTCGCTATGGTGTAAACACAAAGTTTATTGCCCGCGGAGGTGAGAGAATTGGTCTTTACTATGCAGAGACAGGTGCTTCGATGCGTCCTTCAAAGGTTATTTACGACCGCGCCCACAGCAGTATTGCAGAGGCAAATCCAGAGGATTTCGACTTTGACGCAATCATGGAAGGTGCTGATTGGTTCCATTGGAGCGGTATCACTCCTGCCGTAAGCGACAAGGCTGCCGAACTGACACGTCTTGCTTGCGAAGCTGCAAAACGTCATGGTGTGACGGTAAGTGTTGACCTCAACTTCCGCAAGAAACTCTGGACTTCAGAAAAGGCAATCAGCGTGATGCGCCCACTGATGAAGTATGTCGATGTCTGCATAGGCAACGAGGAAGATGCAGAACTCTGCCTCGGTTTCAAGCCAGATGCTGACGTAGAGGGTGGCAAGACAGACGCTGCAGGCTACGAGGGCATCTTCAAGGCAATGATGAAGGAGTTCGGATTTAAGTACGTGGTTTCTACTTTGCGCGAAAGCTATTCAGCAACATTCAACGGTTGGAAGGCTCTTATCTACAACGGCAAGGAGTTCTATCAGAGCAAGCGATATGAGATTAACCCAATCATCGACCGTGTAGGTGGTGGCGACTCATTCTCTGGCGGACTTATCCACGGTATGCTGAAGTATAACTGCGACCAGGCTAAGGCTCTTGAATTTGCAGTAGCAGCATCGGCACTGAAGCACACTATTAACGGTGACTTCAACCAGGTGAGCGAAGCTGAAGTGCTTGCCCTCGCTGGCGGAAATGCTTCTGGTAGAGTTCAACGATAAAGTCATGTACAATTTACCATTTACGGTTTAGCTTAATCACTCTGTATAAGTGCATAATCGTGAAAGAAGAAAATCGAAAATAAATAGTAAATCGTAAATAGCTAAATAGTAAATAAATTAGTATGTCAAAATTTGATAAACTCGCCGTAATGGCAAAGATTGGAGATACGGGTATGGTACCTGTATTCTACAACAAAGATTTAGAGACTTGTAAGAATGTAGTAAAAGCCTGCTACGAAGGTGGCGTACGTGCTTTTGAGTTTACTAACCGTGGCGATTTCGCTCATGAGATATTCGGTGAACTCGTGAAATGGGCCGACAAGGAATGTCCTGAACTGGCTATCGGTATCGGTAGCGTTGTCGATGCTCCAACAGCTGCATTGTACATCCAGCTTGGTGCCAACTTCGTTGTTGGACCATTGTTCAATCCTGATATTGCCCCTGTATGCAACCGCAGATTGGTTCCTTATTGCCCTGGTTGTGGCACTGTATCAGAGATAGGCAAGGCACAGGAGATGGGATGCGACCTGACAAAGCTGTTCCCTGGTGATGTCTATGGACCAAACATGGTTAAAGGCCTCAAGGCTCCTATGCCATGGAGCAAGATTATGGTTACAGGCGGCGTTGCCCCTGAGGAAGATAACCTCAAGGCATGGTTCAAGGCTGGCGTTTATTGCGTTGGCATGGGTTCAAAGCTCTTCCCTAAGGACAAAGTTGCAGCAGGCGACTGGAAATATGTGACAGATAAGTGCAAGGAAGCACTTGGTTACATTAAGAATGCACGTGCATAGAACAAAAATCATACTGTCGAAAGGCTTCATGACACTTGCATGTGTATGGAGCCTTTTGATTTCTACGGCTTGTAGTGACAGACAGCATCGCATGGATGTCGATGCGCTGAACGACAAGTCGTATTATTACCATTATCGCAATGTTGATTCTACATTGTATTATGCCGAGAAGGCACTGAAGGAATCTGCCAACTATGAAAGCGGCAAGGCTGAAGCCATGAACAATATCGCGTTCTATGATATTGTGAAGATGGACTTCGACCAAGCCGACTCCATATTAAATGAAGTGAGGAATACCACCGACAACGAGGTGGAACTGCTTGTGGCTGATGTGCAGCAAATGAGAATTTGCCAACGAAAGTCGGCCAATAAGGATTATTATGTTTTCCAAAACGCAGCGCAGAATCGCCTGAAAAGAATCAAGGAAAGCATAGAGGACGGAAGTCCGAGAACTATAAACCCACATCTGAAGAAACGAATAACTTACGCAGAATCTGAATTCTACATCGTAAGTTCAACATATTATTATTACGTTGGCCTTGAAGATAAGTCGCGTGAGGCTATCTTTTCTATCAATGTAGATGAACTTATACAAATAGACTCAGCGCAGGTTGCTGACTACCTATATAATATAGGTGCTGGAGGAATACTACAAGGCAATGCTGATGAGGTGAAGGAGTCAGAGGCCGACTACCTGGCGCAATGTCGGTATATAGCCAAGAAATGCGGCTACGTGTTCTGGTATGCAAACGCCATGCAAGCTATGGCAGAACAACATAAGACTGAAGATATAAATCTTGCATTGGATGAGGCAAAGCAGTCGTTGGATTTGTTTATGCAGTATGGAGATGTGTATCAGATTGCAGGTGCATATCGTACGTTGGCAAACTGCTATTGGGTGAGTGGCGAATATGAGGAATCGCTCAACAATCTTAAGGCTGCACTCAATGCCGACAATCGCATAGACTATGCGCCGGAACTTGTCGCTTCGATACATGAACGCCTTTGTGTTGTATATTCTGCCTTAGACAATAAATCGGAAAGCGACCTCAACCGCAACTTCTACCTCGACCTGCAAGATGGCACCCGACAGGACAGGTATCTGGAAAACCGTGCCGACGAACTGGGCAAGTCAGAGCAGCAACTCAACGTGATGCTTGCAGCCGTGCTTTGCGCCATCGTGATACTGATTATCCTGCTTCATTTCTTCTACAAGATGAAGAAACGCAGGGAAGACCGTTTCGACATCAACGAATTGCTGAAGCCATTGCAAAAATGGCGCGACAACAATAAGTTGCAACTCGAACAGCTTGAAGACCAATACGAGGAAACGGAGGAAAAGGGTAACATAGAAAAGCAAAAATACATTGCTAACCTGAGGAAAGACATAGAGTCGAGGGCAAAGATTTCGCTCGTCAACTCTATCGTGCCATTCATTGACCGCATGGCACTGGAGGTTAAAAAAGGCAAGTCTGATTTGACCTACGTCGCAGAACTTGCCGACAAGATAAATGAATACAACGCCTTACTCACCGACTGGATTCAAATGCGACAAGGGGAACTGAGCATTAAGGTCGAGAGTTTCCCTCTGAAATCGCTCTTTGACGTAGTGAGCAAGGCTAAGGTCGCATGCCAGATAAAAGGCGTGAAACTCATAGTCGATGACACTGCCGAAACAATAAAAGCCGACAAGACACTGACGCTGTTCATGCTTAACACTCTGGTTGACAATGCACGAAAATACACTCCTCGTGGTGGTGAGATTCACGTCTATGCAAGACCTGTTGACGATAGCGTGGAGATAAGCGTTGCCGACACGGGCACAGGTATGGACGAAGAACAGCTCGCAGTTGTTTTCGACCATAAGATAAGCGACAGCAATGCAACGGCATCCGACAAAGGCTTTGGCTTTGGACTGATGAACTGCAAGGGAATAATCGAAAAGTATAAGAAAGTCAGTTCGTTGTTCCGCAATGTGATGATTGCTGCCGAGAGCAAGGTGGGCGAAGGGAGCCGCTTCTATTTCCGTCTGCCGAAAGGGAAACACCTTATTATATTATTAGCATTGATGTTCTCTTTAACTGCAAATTCTGCTACAACGAAACTCAACGCCTACGCTGACTCGGCATACCAGAAGAATATAGCCGGTGACTATGAGAGCGCCCTACTCTATGCCGACAGCTGCATCAGCTCCGGATGCAAGGATAGCAACTCACTTCTTGTTGCATACAATGAAGCCGCGGTTGCTGCACTTGCCCTTCACCGATGGAATGTCTATCACGAAAATAACCGAAATTACATTCAATTGTTCAAGGAATTATCGACCGACAGCAGCCTACCTACCTATTGCAGCGATTTGCAAAAGAGCCAGTCGAACAAGAACATCGCCATCATCTTGCTGGTAATCCTTTTCCTCAGCATCATCCCAGCCTACTACTTCCTCTTTTATCGCCATCGAATATTCTATTCGTTCTGCATAGATAGGATTAGGCAGATTAACGAGGTGCTGATAAGCGACATAAAACCAGAGGAAAAGATTGAGGCAATAGAACCATTGGTGAAGGAGGAGTTTCCAGATGCGTTGAAGAAAGTCGTGGAGCAGATTTTGCAAGCTTTGCGTGATTCCAAGACTATTTTGGAGACAAAGCAAAGCTTCATCGACATGGCAGAAGATGAATGCCGACGCATTGAGATGGAGAATGCAAACCTTCACGTCTGCAACAATGTGCTCGACAACTGCCTGTCAACATTGAAACACGAGACAATGTACTATCCTAATCGCATCAAGCAGTTGATTGACACTGACGACAAGGAACAACTTGACGAAATGGTCATGTACTATAAGGAACTCTATACCATGCTTGAGTCGCAGGCTATGCGGCAGTTTGAGAAGTTCAGGCTCAACCTCACCAAAGTCGAACGCTTCGGACATCAGTTCCTTGGCGACAGGTTGCAACTCGATTACCTTTTCGAACTGCTTGGCATCGACGATGACGACGAACGACTTTCAATAGATGATTCTACGCCGCAATATCTGCGTATGACACTCAAGCGCCACGACCTCAAGCTTGAAGGCGAAGATTATAAGCAACTGTTTACCCCTGAGGGACGGAATGTTGCCATGCTGATTTGTCGCCAGATAGTCCGCGACCATTCGCAGTTTACCCATCGTCACGGATGCGGCATCTATGCCCAGGACAATGAAGGTACGGAAATAATAATAACATTACCAAGATATGGACAACTTTAAAGTAATAATCGTCGAAGACGTAAAACTCGAACTAAAAGGCACTGAGAACATTCTCAAGAGTGACATTCCCGAAGCCGAAGTGATAGGCACCGCACAGGATGAAGCCGAATACTACAAAATCATCCGTCAGCAAGTGCCTGACCTTGTGCTCCTCGACCTCGGTCTGGGAGGCAGCACTACTATTGGCGTGGAACTGTGCCGATACACAAAGGAGAACTATCCTAACGTCAAAGTGCTGATATTCACAGGCGAGATACTGAACGAAAAACTTTGGATTGACGTGCTCGATGCTGGATGTGACGGCATCATACTCAAGACAGGCGAACTCCTCACTCGCCATGACGTCCAGAGTGTCATGGAAGGCAAGCAACTCGTGTTCAACGAGCCAATACTAAAGAAGATTGTCGAGCGCTTCAGAAGCATCGTGGGCAATCAGCAGACTCATCAGGAGTCGATGGTTGACTATGAGATTGATGAATACGACGAGCGCTTCCTGCGTCATCTGGCATTAGGATACACAAAGGAAATGATAACCTCGCTTCGAGGCATGCCATTCGGTGTCAAGAGTCTTGAGAAACGACAGAACGACCTTGTGCAGAAGTTATTCCCGAATGGAAACTATGGCATGAGCGTCAATGCCACACGACTTGTAGTGCGCGCCATCGAACTGAGAATCATCGACGTCGATAATCTCGAGCCAGACGAAGCCTAACATCATGTACCATTTACCATGTACAATGTACAATTTGCCGCAAAACCGTAAAACCGTAATGCCCCCTCCATCTCCACCAGAAGGGGAGAGTTAGTTCCCCTCCTACGGGGAGGGGTTAGGGAAGGGCAATAACCGCAAAACCGTAAAACCGCAAATGAAGACACTTTCAAAAATCATCCTCTTGCTCATTTGCTTCCAGGCATTACTCATCCTGTTTTCATGGATAGGCGATGCTTACGGCATGAGTGTGCATAGTCTGCTAAGTGCATCAGGCACTCGATGGGCTTTCGGCAAACTCACTGCAGCAATAGCCACACCATATCTTGTATGGCTTCTCATTATTGGTGCGACATACGGCATAATGGTTGGAGCGGGCTATAACTTTCACCCTACGACCTACAGGCACCGCCTCGCATGGAGAACCGTGTTTGCGCTATTCATTCTCTTTGTTGCCAGCATCATTCTCCTTGCTTTTGTGCCCCACGCAGTATTGCTCAATGTTGCAGGCAGCCTCTATCCGTCACCGTTCCTGTCAAGTATTGTTCCGTTCTGCGCATTATTCCTTATAGTCGCATCAATGCTCTACGGCAGCATCGTTGGGCGTTATCATAACTTCTCGGCAGTCATTTCGGCATTATGCAAAGGCATTTCACTCTTTGCACCAATAATCGTCCTTTACTTAATCGTAGCCATATTTGTCCAATCTTTAATCTACGTATTCTAATGACGCAGAAGGAATACTATAACAAGGTAATAGAACTATTCGAGCAGAACCTCCCTGATGCTGACACAGAACTGAAGTTCACCAACAACTTCGAACTTCTTGTGGCAGTGATGCTAAGTGCACAATGCACCGACAAACGCATCAACATCGTCACGCCGCCACTGTTCCATGCCTACCCCGATGCCGAGAGCATGAGCCGAGCAAGCGTTGACGAAATCCTATCCTACATACGCACCGTCTCTTATCCGAACAGCAAGGCAGCACATCTCAGCGACATGTCGAAGCAGTTGGTTACAAGGTTCAACGGTCAGGTGCCAACAACATTCGAAGAACTGACATCGTTGCCAGGCGTAGGACGGAAGACAGCCAACGTAGTCACAAGCCATGCCTTTGGTCGTGCATGCATCGCTGTTGACACGCACGTTTTCTGCGTCTCACACCGCCTCGGACTTGTGCCATCCACCTGCGCCACGCCACTCGCCACTGAGAATTATCTCACCCAGCGCGTACCAGCATCAAAACAACTAAAGTTTCATTTCTGGCTTCTGGAACACGGCAAACGCACATGCACACACCGAAAAGCACACTGCGAAGCCTGTTTCCTCGCAATCGTATGCAAGAAGAAAATATAATAGAAATACCGTCAAACTACTCAATCAATATAACAAGCCCCTCACACCTCAGGTGTATTGCATGTCACACCTCAGGTGTGAGGTGGGGTTACACCTTAGGTGTGAGGTAGGGCAACACCTTAGGAATGACAGCCAAAACACCTTAGGTGTGGAAGGCATAGAAAAAGGACAACTTAAAAAGGATAAAATAACAACAAATATGAGATATATTGAAGTAAACGTTCCAAACAACGAACTCCTACCCTACCTTCTTGGCGAGATAGGATATGAATCGTTTATAGAAGACGGCGACAGGTTGCTTGCCTATATAGAGGAGAAAGATTTCAACGAACAGGCTATTCGCGAAATAACACTTGTTGA
>JAUNQM010000116.1 GCA_030536165.1 Prevotellaceae bacterium
ATAGCATCTTTTCTTCTTTTGGATCTGTATATTGAAAAGAGTACTAAACCAAACTATCATGTATCTTCATACTGTTTTTTGTAGTTTAGTCCGAATGTATATATAAATGGTTTTAAACTAAACCGAACTGCAATATTTTTCTTTTGAAGGCAAAACTGTTATATCGATACTGCCAAGCATCCACTTTCTGGAGCTGATGAAATTGTGTTGCAAAGGTAAATGTTCTGTCTGTATCTGTGAAAGGTCATGCAATCTTGTATGACTCAAAATCTCCACAGCCATTCGGGTTGTATTTTAAGCCATAACCTTGTTCTGATGGACGGAACACCTTTATGTGGCAACATAATTTCTAATCACTCCCGAAAGTAGAAGATTCTACTGGAGGGAAATAAAAAGCGAAGCGATATGACTACAATCCAATCAATCCTGAACCGACTGACAGAAGCGGTAAGCGGTACAGACAGAGAGTTATTCAACGATGATGAACTGAACAAGTTTGCAACATTCTATCTCGACAAGTGGGATGAGAACACAAGCAAGGACGTGATTGCAGAGTCCTTTGTGGACTTTTACTGGAACACCGACCGGGCTTGCAGACGATGCTCGGAGTGTGGCAGGCTGATGCGTGAAGGCTATTGCGTCGATATGGGCGTTGCCTACTATTGCAGTGACGGATGCCTGCATAGCGACTTCACTGATGAAGAGTGGGCAGAGGAATGTGAGAACAACGACCAGAGTTATTATACAGAGTGGTAAATCATTAAAATTTAAGCATTATGGCAAATTTAGCAACAACGACTTACAAGATTTGTAATGCAGAGACAGGTAACGCAGTTCGTGACTTTTGGAACACACTGCAGAGTATGAACGTCAATACCAAGAACATCTGGCTTGGAGATTTGGCAAAGCACTATGGCATCGACTACGAGGCAAAGCACATCAGTGTTCGTGGTCACATCTATTGGGCAGAGTATGACGAGGAGGAAGACCTTCTCTCTCTCGAAACCGAAACGGCATGGGACAGGTCTGAACTTTTCGAGGAGATTAACAACGTCCTTGGCGAACCCCTCTCAATCTCATACCGAGTATGCGAATGTGGATGCGAGGTCTATTACATCCATGACAAAGGATGCTACTTTCCCGAAGAATGTGTGGTCAGCTCAGACGGAGAACCATTCGATGAAGCCTTTGACGATGCTTTTGACACTGTCAAGGACGCTGTCAATGAGTGGTGCGAAAAGATGAACATCGAACAGGGAGAACGCACGGACGAGGAAATGATGGACTTCATCAACGAGTACCAGTACGAGAACGACGAGACTTACTACTACATCAAGACTTTTACTTACGAATAACAATCACTCCAGGGCATATTGCAGAGCCTTGCAGTATGCCCTGGCTTAAAACTTAATGACTATGTATTCAGACGAAGACAATGAGATTGTCGGTGCTTTCTGTGAACTTGAAACGCCATTTAGAGGCTACACCAACGGTGTAGTGGTATGCGACTATGGTTTTGAACTTCTGGTTCGGGTAATGAGCGGTGCATCTGTGGTGCTGAACCGAGACGAAGTATATATAATCTGATAACGAATAACTGCCAGCCTTCAAAGACTGGCAGATATTTTTTTTAATCGCAGTATTTTCCCATTGTTCTCCTGAAAAGGAAAATCTGTTGCTGTTCAGCAATAGTTTCGGAACATTTTACCGTTTTTAAGGTTTTCGGTGTGGTTTTAATGAAGATAAAGGATTTTATTCAAATTTCATCCAATCGAGCTCCATCAAGTCCTTGTTGGCGTCTCCAGAGAACCAGAGGAAGACGGCATGGACGCCCGTGACGGATGCTTTCTCTGGCAATTCTGTAGTGAACTCCTTCCATTCGTTGCCTGTGTCGGGAAAATTGAGGGAGAACCGCTGACCACGGTACAACTGGTCGTAACCGACAGAGAGACCGCAGGGTGCCTGAGTGCGGACACGGAAAGTGGCTTTGGTGGGCTTCTTACCGAAATCTAGATATTTGAAGGCAGCCCAGTCGCCACCACGAATGCCGGAGAGAACTTCACGGTTGGCACATCCCTCCATCAGGGTGATACGGGCATGACCATTCATCAGGCAGGCACGGGCACCATCGGTTTGTTCGGATGCTTTCAATGGACCGGCTGCACCCTGTGACGTCATTTCAGCCTCTATGATGGAACCGTCCTTAGCGAACCTCAGGGGTTCGATGCAAGCCTTCCGCATGAAGCGTGTTCCGTGGGTGGAACGATGGTAGAGAACGTACCACTTGCCCTGGAACTCCACGATGGAGCCGTGGTCGTTCCACACTTCAGGGTCACATCCGCTGTTGTCGATGATAATGCCTTTATACTCATAGGGACCGAGGGGGTTGGTGGACATGGCGTATGCCAAACCTGTTGCCTGATTCTTACGGGCTACAGAGGCATAGGTAAAATAGTAGTATTTCCCACGCTTGAACACGTAACTTCCCTCGTGGAAATAATGATCTTTCTCGGTAACGATACCGTCTTTTATCGAACTCATATCCAGTGTTTTCATATCGGGATTCATTTTGGCTCCCTTGGCAGAGAACTGCCCCCAGAAATAATATGCCTGACCGTCATCATCGACAAACACATTGGGGTCAATTCCTCTGATGCCTTTTATCTGCACGCCATCGGCAAAGGGGCCAGTGGGTGACTGGCTGGTGGCAACCCATTCGGAGCCATCGGGACAGTCGTAATACAGGTAGTAGGTGCCGTTTTTGTAGATGGCATCGGGGGCATAGAGCGTTTCCGGATTAGTAAAACAATCCATGTAGAGCGTCCAGTCCTTCAGATTGGAGGATTCGAGCACATGATAATGCTTGGAACAATAGTTAGTAAGCGACTCATCCAGAGAACCATAGACATACATCTTACCATTGAAGACACGGGCAGCTGGATCGGGTATATACACGCCATAGGGCGAAATAGGATTCTGGGCATTGACTCCTGCGCTAAGAGCTAGGGCAACAAAAAGGGTTTTCAACTTTCTTTTCATACGATATAATATAAAATTTTTTTAGGTAGGTTCTATTAATTGACAAACCTAGACCTCAAAGAGGCCTTACATGGGGACTCTGCTTGCGCCTGAGCATCTACTGGGCGCAAGAATCGCAGTGTCGAACGCCCAGAGCAGTGAGAGCAGAGGGTAAACACATTTGCACTATGCCGAACTGACGCCAAACCGAATGCAATGAAACTATAGAATCAACCTCAAAAGTATTCAAATCTTCTCCCCTGAGGAGATAAGAGAGGGGTACTTCTATTTCATTTAATCACATATACATTGATTGAATAAGGTGCAACGGCAATCTTGCCACCGTTCTTTACCTTCAGCTTGGATGTCTGAGGAACGATGTTCTTCGGATTGTCAATACTATTAGTGTCTTCTGGTTTTGCAGACTTGAGGGTAATCTTCTCCGACTTTGAAGTTTTAATCTTTCCACCCTGAACATTGAGAGTGAAGTTCACTTCAGTGCTGCCTCCGTTGACAACCTTGAGGTAGATGGTTTCGGTCTCTGTGTCGCGGGTAGCAACATAATATAGCTGAGGAAGTTCTCCGTTTCCATAATGCATGTTTGGAACATCGGAAGCCTCGATTGGAACGACCTTGTTTCCAAGATACTTAGAGAACATGCACTGTGCATAGTAAGATGGTGAGCCGTAAGCCGAGAAAGCATCATAACCGATAAGGTCACTTTCCCACTGCATTCCTACATAGCGGTTATCTCCAGGAACCTTGCTGACATTGACGAAGAGAGGTGCATAGCATTGAGCGATGAGGATGTCGCTGTTGCGTTCCATACAAGTCATCCACGCTGCGTCACCGAGCGCTGCGTTCATGTTTGTAGTTGGTCCACCTTCTCTTGAAGCCCATTCGCCACAGAAAATCTTAAGACCGTTACGGTCGTAGGAATCATACTGCTGAGCAGCCTTGTACATGCCTTCTGTCTTGCGATAGTAGTGTTCGTCGATGACGTCAACCTTCACTGCGTCAGGATTGTCGGCGCCAGAACGGAGTTCCTTCTCGCCGATGGTAGAGATAATCTGCAACTGAGGATATTTTGCCTTGATTGCTTTGTAGAACTGCTGGAAACGATGAGGGTAACTGCCACTGCGGTCGAAGAAGTCCTCGTTGCCGATTTCTACATAATTGAGTTTGAATGGCTGAGGATGACCATCCTTTATACGGCGAGCGCCCCACTTTGTCTCAGGTCCGCCAATAACATATTCTATTTCGTCGAGAGCGTCCTTGATGAATGGTTCGAGAGCATCTCCCTCTACATAGTCGCCCTGAAGAACGTAACCGGCAAACACACCGAGAATTGGTTCTGCACCAATATTTTCTGCCCACGTGAGGAACTCGAGGAGACCCATTGCGTCAGTTGACCAATAGCCCCAAGGACTCTGATGTCCTGGACGGTCAGTGAGAGGACCGATAGTGCGTTTCCAGTCGAATCTCTCGTTGAAACGGTTACCTTCAACATAGTTTCCGCCAGGGAAACGGAGGAAAGTCGGGTGCATCTCAGCCATCATATCCATGATGTCGTCGCGGAGACAGGTGTATTTCGTGCAGTTCTTTGATGGTGGGAAAAGGTTTGCATATGCAATCTCATATTTTCCTGCCTTAGCAAAAGTCACGAAGAACTCGCCGTTCACCTTTTCTTTCGGATTTACTCCTACAGAAAGTGTAAAGTCCTTCTTCTGCCAATCATTGCCACTGACGTTGATTGTTTGACTTGCAAAGACTGTACCATCTTGAGCCTTCAGGCCTACAGTCATCTGACAAGCACCTTTCACATGGAGACTTCCTGTGTATTTTGTATCGTGAGTGACCGCAATTCCCCAGAAACCATTGTTGACTACACCTTCTCCGTCCTTCTTCGTCTCGACTACAAGCGAATTGTGCTTGGTAAATCGAGTGTTTTCGACTTGAGTTGGTGAATTATTGATGACAAACTGGTTGTTGGCGATTCTGCATGTAGCGTTGAGAGTGTCGGTAGGCACCCACGAACGAGGTTTTGGTGTCGTACGCTGGCGAGTGCGCTGTCCTTGACCTCTTGGTATTTCCTGAAGTTCGCGCATTGCCGGATCACGCAGCAACTGAGAGATGAGACCACCTTCATAAGAATAGTTGATTTCCTCGGTCATAAGGCCATAGAGAGTTGGACTGACGGAGCGGTCAGCCTTGTCAAGATTGAGTTTGAGAGTCTGAGCCTGAACAGAGTTCATAGCCATCAAACCGCATACAGTTGCAAGTAACATTCCTTTTTTGTTCATAACAGTTAATTAAAATGGGGTTAGTTGTTAATTATCTGGTTAATAACATTCGTGTCTATGAGTGAAATATTTATGAATAATGATTAAAGATAGATGATTGACGATATCCTACGGCAATCAAGGCATATTAATTAATTTGTTCAAACCATATTGCTGCGCCACCACTAGGTAACAAAGGAAGGGTTAGTGTCTTTTTGCTATTCACCTTCTTTGTCGTGATGCTAACGTTTGTTCTCGTGCCAAGTTCAGGTTTATCCTCATATATGTGTGCCGTGTATTTCTTACCTTTAGCAAGAAAGTCTAAAGGTAATGTTACAGTCCTCGCGTCGTTATTTGTCATAGTACCTACGAACCATGCCTCGCCGCTTCTTCGTGCTGTCACAATGTATTCGCCTGGCTTTCCTTGCAATACTTTTGTATCATCGAACGTGGTCGGTATCTTTTCCCAGAACTCTATTTCCTTCTCTCCTCTGTATAATGATGGCTTGTCGTACCAGAACATCCATGTCAGCGGACTGTAATAGACGGCAGCCATAGCCAGTTGGTGCGCTTTTGTGCACTTCACACGATTGTTGAAATAACATAGCGTGTAGTCAGCAGGACCACATAGGAAGCGTGTGAAAGGCAAGGTCACGTTGTGTGTCGCGTCAGGCATCTCTTCATTGCCACGTATTCCTTCTGCTGTCATCAGGTTAGGGTATGTGCGGCTATAGCCTGTTGGACGGTATTCATCGTGAATATCAACCATCAGATGGTGTTCTGCGCATAGACGTATTGCCTTGTGCAACCAAGTAGTCCATTGTTGATTTCCGACCTGTACAAAGCCAAACTTGATTCCTTTCACTCCCCATTCCTTATACAAAGGAACGATGCTGTCGAGCTGCTGGTATAAAGCACGTTGGTTGACATATAGGAAAACGCCTATGCCTTTGCTCTTAGCATATTCAACGATTTCCGGTATCGTGAAATCGCGTGTAGGAGCAACTTGCAATGCAGAACTTTCCATCTTCCATTCGGTGCCATACCAGCCTGCGTCAAGATGAACGTACTGAAAATGCCTATCAGTGGCAAAGTCTATAGATTCCATAATAGACTTTTTATCGAGATTGCTCCTGAACACCTTGCCTGGACGAATCCACGATGTGTCGTGAAGGGCTTGTTTCTCGTTGAGGTTAAGCACCATGTAGTCATGATTGCATAAGTCGATGAACTTCTCTCCAACCATAACTAAACGCCATGAAGTTGAGTATGGAGTCATGAAATCGACTGATGAATACGGTTGAGTCTTGACCACATTCTCTTGTTTTAAGCAAAATTTCGTCCTTGCATAATCAACCAGACGCGCCTCAAGCAGCGAGACAGCTATGCCGTTCTGCAGCCTAAGGGTTAGCGGACGCTCGGCTTCTTCTTTCCAGTCTTTAAGCGGCATCCATGTGTATGGTCCCTGAGCCCAGCTGCAGCAGAGGGCTTCAGCACCATCTGCAAAGCGGAATTCGGTAAGTTCGTTGGTCAAATGAATAAATAATCCATTGATGGCTTCAGGAAATGTATATCGAAAAGCAATGCCCTCGTTGTAAGCACGGACTTCAAGATCCATCAAGTAACATTCGTTTCTTAAGTATTCACCTTCTTTGGGTGTCACCCTTTCGCCTTTGATGAAATGGATAACCATACGGTTATATTTGTTGCGAATCGACTTCCATTCGCCGTAAGGAGGCATCCAGGTCTCGTCAAGACTATCTCGGTCGATGGATTCAATCCTTAGGTTGTCACACCAATGCTCGGCTTGATCATTTTTCACTGCGAGAGCATTCTCAAACAGTTTGTTATGGATTTCAACGCCCAATGAAGATTGCTCAATAATTGTCTTATCGATAAACTTGATGGAATACGTCATGTCAGAGTACTCAAAAACGAGCCTTCCATCAGGTGAGCAGATGCGCTCAGAGGCGTAAGAACTGGTTACGCACATAGTGCACGCAAGGGATAGAATGTAGAATAGGTGTTTCATAATATAGTAGTTATTATATTAACGTATTTGTTCCTTATATTATTTATACGAGTAAAATATAAAATGTACTTATGTTTCATAAAAAAATAAGTCTTAACTACGCGAGTCTGGGATGCATCGCCATAAGCTCGTAACGATGGGATTTATACGTGAGTTCAAGATAAAAAGACAGAAGAAACTTGCTTTTTATGAGTGGAAACAACGATTGTTAAAAGATATCGCAATTGTACGCAAAAAACTTAAAATGGATAAGACTTTTAAAAACTTACGGAGTGTTCTCATTCCA
>JAUNQM010000117.1 GCA_030536165.1 Prevotellaceae bacterium
CAGCACGAACAAGTTCGAAAACATCGTACGATTATGAGTTACAAAACAAAATTAAGAATCGGAGAGTTCTCACAGATGATGCAAGTAACAGTGAAGACCTTGCGTCACTACGAGCAGAAAGGACTTCTTCTGCCTGACGAGGTGGATGAATGGACTGGCTACCGCTACTACACGATTGACCAGATGCAAAAGCTGAACAATATCCGCGAACTGCAACGTCTTGGCTTTTCGTTGGATGAGATTAAGGATTTATACGAAGATGATTCGCACAAACCAAGCATCCGCCAACTGACTGCCAAGATAAAAGATACGGAATGCCAGCTACGCATGTTGATTGACCGTCGCACGAAACTGCTCAACTGGAGAAACTCCATAAAAGACATTAAGACTATGGACAAGTTTTCTATTCAATCCTTGCCAGAGGTTATCGTGGCAAGCCACCGTGAAGTGATACCAAGCTATGAGGCAATAGGCGAGATGTGCTGCAACAAGATTGGCCCAGAGATGCAACGTCTCGGGTGCAAATGCCCGCTCCCAGGCTATTGCTTCACTATCGAACACAACAAAGAATACCAGCCAACTGATATCGATATAGAATATTGTGAGCAGGTAGAGGAAATGGGGCAAGACAGCGAGATTATTCAATTCAAGAAACTTGCCGAAGTGCCAACAGCTATCTGCATGAAGCATTACGGGCCTTACGACCGCTTCTATGAGTCATATACAGAGCTTTTCAAATACATCGACGAGCACGGATACAAGATTACCGACCATCCTCGATGCTGCTACATTGATGGCATCTGGAACCAGGAAGACCCAGAGAAGTGGCTTTCAATTATACAGGTACCTGTTGAGAAAGCATAAAAAAATCTGCCAAGCCTACTTAAATGAGCTTGGCAGATGTGTTATTACTTAATCGAGAAATTCTTGTTCATTATATATAGGGCGACGTTTGACTTCACGATAGATTTTCCCTACGTATGCCCCGACACTTCCAAGAGCAATCAGTATGACTCCACCTACGAACCATACCGAAAGAATAAGTGATGCCCAACCGTGGACAGCCGTTCCGTTAAGGATGGAAATGAGCACGTAGATAGCTATAAGTATGCTGATGAAGATGAAAATTACGCCTGTATAGACCACGTAATAGAGAGGCTTGGTAGAGAAAGACGTGATGCCGTCGAGTGCGAGACCGAGCATCTTGCTCAATGTGTATTTCGACTGACCAGCCTTGCGTTCGCTGAGCACGTCTTCAACCGTCGTCGATGGGAAGCCTATCTGCGGTATCATGCCACGGAGATAGAGGTTACGCTCAGGATATTTCGACAACGCCTCGACCACTCGCTTGCTGAGAAAACGGAAATCAGCATGGTTATAGACCATATCGACACCCATCTTTTTCTGCATTTTATAGAACATCTCTGCCGACGTGCGCTTCAACCATGAATCAGCCTTACGCTGCACTTTGACACCATAGACCACGTCGTTGCCCTTTGCGTAGGCATCAACCATCTTCTCAATGCACTTGATGTCGTCTTGCAGGTCTGCGTCGATTGTAACTACGGCATCGCTCATATCCTTTGCCTTCATCATTCCTGCCCAGATAGCACCTTGGTGGCCTACATTGTGGGCAAGGTTCAGACCTTTAATGAAGTCGTACTCGCTGTGAAGACGGCAGATGACGTCCCACGTGGAGTCCTTGCTTCCGTCGTTGACGAAGAGTGCGAAACTATCCTGACTGATTTTATTTTTGCAGCGCAGGTCGTTGAAGAGTTTGTTGAGCTGGCGTGCCGTGATTCCAAGCACTTCCTCTTCGTTGTAGCATGGCAGAACTATAGCTAAGCGAATCATTTTATATTTACGGATTTACTGATTTACAGATTTACGAATTTATTGCGCTCCATTGGTGCTCAAGCGAGCAAGTTTGGAGTCTATATTTACGGATTTATTGATTTATTTGTCGATTGAACAAACTCATGATAAGTGACGAAGTGCTCGCCTCTTGACTTCAGTTTCTTTATCAGACGGTCGAGGCGTTGTTGCATCTGTTGTCCACTATGGTTCTTGATTATGAACGGCATCTTGAACTCTGGATGCTGCTTCAGCTCGTAGAACTCCCACGGATGGAAATAGGTGTCAAAGTATCCGTCGTGCTTCAGCACTCGCTTCACGAGCATGAAGTATAGCCATTCTGGGAAGTTATGGAGTGCAAGCCAGAATAGAGGAATCCTCAGCAACGGCGACACAGATGCAGGGATTTGCATCACGCCATCCTTCACGAAATAGGTTCGTGGAGTTGTGAGGTGCATATATCGCCCTGGTATGAATGCAGGGTTGAGCGATGAGTTGTACTCATAGCCGTTTGCCTTTATGTCGGCATCGCTTACGGGGAACATGCGTGGCTGGCGATAACCGTAGCATGTAATTCCCATAAGGCTTTCGATTATCTCCTTCGAGTTCTTTACGTCAGTAACCTTTGGTTGCCAATGATCACAACCGTGACAGGCAATCTCGTGACCTTCCGACTGAATGCGTCGCATCACTTCAGGGGCATTCTGTGCGAAGTTTGCTGTGCAGAAGAATGTCGCTTTTACGTTGTTTGCCTTGAGCGTGTCGAGTATCTTGTTCGTGCCATCGACCGATACTTTCATTCCCTCTTCGAGAGAAAACTCAACGCCATGCTCGCGTGGCACGTCAAACTCTTCGGTATCGAAACTAAGTAAAATCATTTTTATTTACGGATTTCTTGCGCTCCACTGGTGCTCAGGCGAGCAAGCTCGGAGTTCAGATTTACAATTTATTTTAATCCTCATGCTTTCCGTATGCTCTCAGCATTGCATTCTGTCTGATAGCATCGCGATAGAACTTTATATCCCAGCGGTGAAGATTGCCTTTCGGAAAGTAAGTCTCTTGTCCAGGAGTATAGTATTTACTCATATCAAGTCCATCAACGATAAGCACGTTATACGTCTTATCAACCGAAACAGTTGCCGTATCGCCCTTATATATTAATGCGGCAGGAGTTGAGTCCGTGGTCCAACTGATTGGGTTGATACACGTTGCGGCACCGTCGGTAATAGCATGCCAGATGCCATCAGGTGACGTAACCGAGTTGAATGAAATCGTCACGCCTTTGTCTGTAGCCGACATTGCAGGCTTAACATGTGGATGCTGCATATCTCCCTCTGAAAGTCTATACCCAAGCATGTAAGCAGCCACAAGGCGTTTGTATTGATTATCATTCATGTGCTTCAACAACGTGAGAGTATGGACTGCACCTTGACTGAAGCCAGCAATGATAAAGCGTCGGCCGTTGTTATAGTGCTTCATATAGTAGTCGAAAACATCGCATACTTCTTTAGCAACAGCGACCATGCTATCAGCCTTGTGCTCTATTGGTGTTATGATTGACGACAATGTGAACTGATGATAATATGGCGAATAGAAGTTGACAGAGTCGCCAAACATAAAGTTTGCATAACTCATCTCCTTCTTAAACACAGCCCTATCGTTATCATTGAGCGTCGCACGCACCATTTCCTTGCCATTAGCATCGACGGCCTTGCCTGCAACAGTAGATGTGATGTAGAAGACATCGACAAGGTTCTTGTCTATCTTCTTGTCGTTCTGATACCACATATCACTCCTATCCCATTGTGAATCCAACTGCGATGACCTTTCAGGAAACTGCTTATGCGAACAGCTCGCCATCAAGAGCAGGAAAAATATAGGCAAGAGTTTACTCATATATATAATATGTGTTACCTACTGTTGCACTAACTTATAAAGCTTATCCGAAGGGCGAACCTTTTCCGGCACAGGTATTGAGATGCTCTGACCTTTGAAAGCCTCTTCCACAGGCTGAAGATCGAAGCGGATTTCATCGGCTGTAAGGTAGATGACACCTGTCGTAGGGCCTGTGATAAGCAATTTGTCGCCTTTCTTCAGCGTGCCAGCTTCCATCTTGAATTCAGCCACACCGAGATTGCTGAAGTATCTAACACCTTTCGCGATGTATTCCTTCTTTTCAGTAGCGTTGCTTCCGTAGTTCTTGTTCCATTCGCCAAGTCGCTGACCAAGATAGTAGCCATTCCAGAAGCCACGGTTGAAGACTGTGCTCAGTCTTTCATCCCAAAGATTCTTCTTCTCGTCGGTAAACGTACCTTCAACTGTTGCAGCTATTGCTTCCTTGTAGCAACTGACCACAGTATATACATACTCTGCAGAGCGTGCACGGCCTTCAATCTTGAAAACTCTCACGCCGGCTTTCATCATACGGTCGATGAAGCGGATTGTCTTCAAGTCCTTAGGCGACATGACGTACTTGTTGTCTATCTCAAGTTCGTCACCAGTCTCACGGTCAGTGACAACATAGCTTCGACGGCAAATCTGCATACACTCGCCTCGGTTTGCACTTCTTCCTGCATTGTCTAACGACATATAGCACTTCCCGCTTATTGCCATGCAGAGTGCGCCGTGGCAGAACATCTCTATTCTTACGTGCTCGCCACTCGGTCCGCAGACATTCTGTTCCTCTATCTGGCGGTAAATCTCTGCCACTTGGTCGAGGTTAAGTTCGCGAGCCAGCACAACAACGTCAGCAAACTGTGCGTAGAACTTCAGTGCCTCAATGTTTGAGATATTGAGCTGCGTAGAAAGATGTACTTCCATACCACGCTGACGGCAATACAGCATCACGGCAATATCGCACGCAATGATAGCAGAAATCTTTGCCTCTACAGCAGCATCCACTATCTCATGCATCGTCTCTATATCCTCGCCATAGATAACAGTATTTACGGTGAGATACGACTTCACATCATGCTCATGGCAGATTTGTGCAATCTCCTTGAGGTCGTCAATAGTGAAATGGTTTGCGCTATGTGAGCGCATGTTAAGCTTGCCGATGCCGAAATAAACGCTATTGGCACCTGCTTGCAAAGCCGCCGATAGGCTCTCGCGAGAACCTACCGGCGCCATGATTTCATATCTTGGAACTGTGTCCATTTCTGTCAAAATTGGTTTTGGAGTGTAATTTCTATATAATATAGAATATCCTGCCCCATACCTTACTTTATTCTTCAGTCTTTTCCTCGCGTGGGGCTTTGTCTCTGCGGTTGTCAGGACGATTACCACGACGATCTCCATGCTCTGGACGAGGACGACGCTCACGCTCTACATAACCTTCTGGCTTTGGAGTGAGCACGCGATGAGAAAGCTTGAACTTACCAGTCTTCTTGTCAACGTCGATGAGTTTCACTGTAATCTTGTCGCCTTCCTTGATGCCGGCTTCCTCTACAGTCTCAAGACGCTTCCAGTCAATCTCGCTGATGTGGAGAAGTCCGTCCTTGCCTGGCATAAACTCAACGAAGCAGCCGTAAGGCATGATTGACTGAACCTTGCCTTCATAAACTTCACCTACCTCTGGCACAGCCACGATAGCGCGAACCTTTCTCATTGCTGCATCGATAGACTCCTTGTTAGGACCGCTGATAACAACCTTACCACCTTCTTCTACTTCGTCGATAGTGATTGTTGCACCAGTCTCTTCCTGGATGCCCTGAATAATCTTACCGCCAGGACCAATGACTGCACCGATGAATTCCTTAGCAATCATAATCATTTCCATGCGTGGAACCTGTGGCTTGAACTCTTCACGTGGTTCTGAGATAGTCTTCATCATCTCGCCCATGATATGCTCACGGCCAGCCTTTGCCTGCATGAGAGCCTTCTCAAGGATTTCGTAAGAGAGACCGTCGCACTTGATATCCATCTGAGTTGCTGTAAGTCCGTTTACTGTACCTGTAGTCTTGAAGTCCATATCGCCGAGGTGGTCTTCGTCGCCGAGGATATCGCTAAGCACTGCATACTTATCTTCGCCTGGGTTCTTGATAAGACCCATAGCAATACCTGCTACAGGGTTCTTCATAGGAACGCCTGCGTCCATGAGTGCCAATGTGCCGGCACATGTTGTTGCCATTGATGAACTACCATTGCTCTCCAATACGTCAGATACTACGCGTACTGTGTAAGGGAAGTCCTCAGGAATCTGACCCTTGAGGGCACGCCATGCAAGATGACCGTGACCAATCTCACGACGACCTGTAGAGCGCTGTGCCTTAGCTTCACCTGTACAGAATGGAGGGAAGTTGTAGTGAAGGAGGAAACGCATGTAGCTGTGGTCGAGCACGTCGTCAACAAGTTTTTCATCCATCTTGTTACCGAGCGTACATGTTGCCAGAGCCTGAGTCTCACCACGTGTAAAGATACTACTTCCGTGAGGGAATGGCAGCGGAGAAACCTCGCACCAGATTGGGCGAATCTCTGTTGTCTTACGACCATCAAGGCGGATACCTTCGTCGAGGATGCAACGACGCATTGCGTCACGCTCAACGTCAGCATAATATCTATCAGCAAGCACAGCCTTTTCTTCCATCTCATCCTCAGTGAGTTCTGGGTGAGCCTCTGCATAAGCTGTCTTGAATTCTTCAATAATATTCTCGAAAGCCTCAGCACGAGCGTGCTTCTCCAGACCCTGCTTAGTCACGTCGTAAGCCTTCTGGTAGCACTCGTTCTTCACCTGTTCGCGGAGTTCCTCATCGTTTTCCTCGTGACAATATTCGCGCTTAACGTCCTTGCCGAGTTCCTTTGAGAGTTCTTCCTGAAGGATACACATAGGCTTGATGGCATCGTGTGCAGCCTTGAGCGCACCAAGAAGATCCTGCTCGGAAACTTCCTTCATTTCGCCTTCAACCATCATGATATTCTCCTTCGAAGCACCAACCATAAGGTCCATATCAGCTTCAGCCATCTGGTCGAACGTTGGGTTGATGACGTATTCGCCATTTATGCGAGCCACGCGAACCTCAGAGATAGGGCACTCGAAAGGTATGTCAGATACTGCCAACGCAGCACTTGCAGCGAAACCTGCAAGAGCATCAGGCTGGTCAACGCCGTCGGCAGAGAAGAGAATTACATTTACATAAACCTCAGCGTGATAGTTTGAAGGGAAGAGTGGGCGCAATGCGCGGTCCACGAGGCGGCAAGTGAGGATTTCATTGTCGCTTGGCTTACCCTCACGCTTAGTGAAGCCACCAGGGAAACGACCGAAAGAAGCGTACTTCTCGCGATATTCCACCTGCAGAGGCATGAAGTCAGTCCCAGGGACTGCGTCTTTAGCGGCACAAACAGTTGCCAACAACATTGTGTTACCCATGCGAAGCATAACGGCTCCGTCGGCCTGCTTTGCCAGTTTTCCTGTCTCAATGCTGATTACTCGTCCGTCAGGCAAAGAGACTGTCTTTGTTACTACATTCATGATTTTTTTCTTTCTTTTTTTCGTTTAATACATCTAAAAAAAACATCTAAATTCCATTCCCAATTGGCAATTCACAATTCCCAATCGAAAACCGGATGCAAAGGTAATAAAATATTTTCGCAAAACGTGTGATAATTAAGGTTTTTTCTCATTTGCCATGCAGATTTTTCGCATTTCCCCTCACCACCAAAGCGCATAGCATATTCAGTCATTGCATAAACCAGCCCTCCATTCCTAAGGTGTGAAAGACGCAACACCTAAGGTGTGACCACCCCTAACACCTA
>JAUNQM010000367.1 GCA_030536165.1 Prevotellaceae bacterium
AATTGCCTATGATGAACTTTACTCCTTCTAAATCTTCTACACAAAAACATTTCGGACCATCGGAACGTACACTCGACTTCCTGCGCCAATATGCATACGCTTGGAATGCAATGAAAGTGGCAGGACAATATCAGAACTGATAAATCCATTTTACCGAAATGAGTACACTGGTTGCACCTTCGCTTCTTGCAGCAGACTTCCTGCATCTTGAGAAAGACATTGAGATGATAAACAGCAGTAATTGTGACTGGCTTCATCTTGACGTGATGGATGGCGTGTTTGTGCCAAATATTTCCTTCGGCCCTCCTGTATTAAGCCAAGTGGCAAAGATATGCAAGAAACCACTTGACGTGCATCTCATGGTAGTTAACCCTGAGAATTACCTTAACGCAGTGAAGGCATTGGGGGCGATGATGATGAACGTGCACTTCGAGGCATGCACTCATCTAAATCGTATGATTCAGACTATCCACGATGAAGGAATGAAAGCAGCCGTGACACTGAACCCTTCAACACCAGTATCGATGCTTGAGGATGTCATTGGCGACCTTGACATGGTCCTGCTGATGAGCGTGAACCCTGGTTTTGGTGGACAGAAATTTATTGAAAACACCATCGACAAGGTTAAAGCATTACGCAAGTTGATTGACAAGCATGGTTCCCACGCCTTGATTGAGATTGATGGTGGTGTACAAAATGAAACAGCCCCACGCCTTGTAGAGGCGGGAGCTGATGTGCTTGTAAGTGGCAGCTACATCTTTGGTGCCGAAAACCCACACAAAGTTATTGACGAGCTGAAAAGGCTTTAATACGTTTTTTATTACGTTTTACGGTTTTCTAGCAAATCTAGATACTCTAGGGAACCTAGAATCTATAACATTACGCCAAAAAAATTACAGATTCTGGTGGCGTGCCATGCGGCGCATATTCAGGACTGCATAACGCATGCGGCCTAATGCAGTATTGATGCTGACGTCTGTCACGTCGGCAATCTCCTTAAAACTCAATTCATGGAAATATCGCATTATTACAACTTCCCTCTGAGCTTCTGGCAAGAAGTTGAGCATCTTCTTTGCTTCTTCTAACATCTGGCTGTGGACAATGTCGCTTTCAACAGACTCTCTGATGGCAGAACTACCACGATAAGCCGTGATGTCAATATCAGTTTCTGTGTCGAGAATCTTGCTCGACTTCTCATGACGGAAGTAGTCCATAATAAGATTATGAGCGATACGATTCACCCATGCAAGGAACTTGCCATTGTAAGTGTATTGTCCGAGCTGGAGTTTGTTTATCACCTTAACGAATGTGTCTTGGAACAAATCATCAGCCAGCGACTCATCTTTGACGAGACACAAAATATAATTATAAACTTTGTCCTGAGATCTTTTTAATAACTCATCAAAAGCCTTGTTGTCACCACCAATATAACGTTCAGCTAACTGATCGTCGGTCAAGTGCATAAAATTTACCATTACTTTTTCTTATTTCAATTTCTTTGGAGTAATGATGTTTCGATAGGCTTTTAATGTTTATAATTTGTTATTAAATTGAATTTGCGGATGCAAAGATACGTAAAACTTGTTTTTTATTTGCTTAAACGCATCCTTTTTAATATTTTTTAACGCTCATAGAGCAATAAACTGGAATTTTCATTGTTAAACTTACTCTTTCCGACAGAAAACTTTGCTACATTTAATGAAAGATTAAAAACAATATAGAAAAAAGGTGTCATTTATATAGATTTTAGGCCTGAATAATATAGAAAATCGACCCTTATCATACGGACGTTTTTAACCCAAATCGGTCATTAGACTGTTCTGCGCTAACAAATCTTCTTTTTGTCA
>JAUNQM010000368.1:0-803 GCA_030536165.1 Prevotellaceae bacterium
AGCATATATTGTCAGCATGTTTTACTGTTCTGCTATTTTGCAGTTGCGGTAGTTACAATAAGATTTTGATGAGCACCGATTACGAGAACAAGTATGAGGCTGCCAAGGCATATTATGTACAAGGAAGCTATAATAAGGCTGCTACAGTTCTCAGTGACCTTATTATCGTCTTGAAAGGTACTGATAAGGCTCAGGAATCTCTGTTCATGTTGGGTATGTGTCATTATAACATGGGTGACAATGAAACTGCTTCAATTTACTTCAAGCAGTTCTACAATAGTTATCCAAAAGGGAATTTAACAGAACAGGCTCGTTTTTATTCTGGTAGAGCATTGTATAATGGCACGCCAGAAGCAAAGTTGGATCAGACAAATACAGTTCAGGCGATAGCAGAATTACAGTCGTTCCTTGATCATTATCCTACCTCATCTTTGCGAGACAAGGCTCAGTCAATGATTTTTGAATTGCAAGATCGTCTGGTTGAAAAGGAATATCTTTCTGCAAAGTTATACTATGATTTGGGTTCGTATTTTGGAAACTGTACAAGCGGAGGTAGTAACTATCAGGCATGTATTACAACGGTGCAGAATACTTTGCGCGAGTATCCTTATACAAAACTGCGTGAGGATTTATATATCCTAAATCTTCGTGCAAAATATGAATTGGCAAGACAGAGTGTCGATGAACGTAAGGATGAACGATACAGAGATGCCATTGATGAGTACTACGGCTTTAAGAATGAATTCCCTGAGAGCAAATATACTAAGGAAGCCGATAAGATGTTTGCTTCTGCCAGCAAGGAA
>JAUNQM010000368.1:813-1839 GCA_030536165.1 Prevotellaceae bacterium
GTTACAATTGAAGAAGAATAAAAATTTAATATAAACATATATGGATTATAAAAAAACTAATGCAGCTACCAACACCGTAACACGTGATGTTATGGATCTTTGTAACGACACAAATAACATTTATGAAAGCGTTGCAATTATGGGTAAGCGCAGCAATCAGATTGCATCAGACATTAAGACCGAACTTTCTAACAAGTTGAAGGAGTTTGCATCTATGAATGATAATTTGGAGGAAATCTTTGAAAACCGTGAGCAGATTGAAATTTCAAAACATTATGAGAAATTGCCAAAGCCTGCTTTGACTGCTATCAAAGAGTTTGAAGACGGTAAAATCTTCTACCGAATCGCTGAGTAATCTTTATGCTCAACAGGCTGACCATAAGTAATTATGCTCTTATTGACTCTTTGGATATTACATTTCCTGAGGGTTTGGTAATTATTACGGGTGAAACAGGCGCCGGCAAAAGTATTTTGCTTGGCGCCTTGTCGCTTCTTTTGGGTGGCCGTTCCGATGTGTCTGTCATTAACGACAAGGAGCGAAATTGCGTTGTTGAGGCGGAATTTTGCGTTGAGGGTAATGAGTATATCCTTCGCAGGGTAGTTTCTCCGGCAGGCAGGTCCAGAGTGTTCATCAATGACGAACCGGCCTCTCTTGACGATATCAGGGAGTTGTCCTCAAAACTTGTGGATATTCACGCTCAACATCAGCACCTGTTACTGTCGAATGCTGATTTCCAGCTCTCTGTTCTTGACGCTTTCACAGGAATACGACAGGATGTCGATGAGTACAATACCAGATATGAGTCATATCTTGCTCTTAAAAGTCAGCTTGCAACACTTGACGGGAGAATCTCAGAAATTGCCAGAAACCGCGATTATATAGAGTATCAGTACAAGAGGCTTGAGGATGCCAGACTTGTACCGGGAGAACTGGAATCTTTGGAGCAGGAGCAGGTTCAACTTGCGCACAGTGAGCAGATAAAGAGCGATTTGGGACATATTTGCTCGATTTTTTCTTCAGAAGAG
>JAUNQM010000118.1 GCA_030536165.1 Prevotellaceae bacterium
GTGCAGCAGTGTAATATCCTGGCGCTGTAGGAGAAATAACAAACTCACCAGTCTCTGGGTCAACATCGTCGGTTACATCAACAACTCTTGTTGAATCCTTTGTAATATAACGATATTCCCATGTTACAGGGGCAGCCTCATTATAAACATGAGGAGTAATGCGTATTTCCTTGAAAGCTGGAGTACAGAGGTACATTGGTCCCATTCCAGAGCCAAGGTCATTGAAAGTACGGTACATAACGCCCTTTGGACGCTCGTAGTAGAATCCATAAGCATAGGATGTCTTCGGAGCTTTCATTCCGTAGGTGAAGTCAGATGCATCCAACGCTTCAACTGTTTCTTCTGCCACATTTGATGAATCGAAAATAGGTGTTTCATACTTTGGCAGCAACACCTGTGCATATCCGCTTGCTGAGCAAGCAAGGAATGCGATTGTAAGTAAATTTTTAAGCATAGTCGTTTGTTTTTTGAGGTTATGCAATTATTTAGAGTTTTCGAGTTTTACTGTATTGTAACCTCTATCCAGTTCTCAGCATTTGCTGATGACTGAATTTGAAGTTTTGACAAATTGAATGGGTTGTCGGTATATTTAATAAGGTTAGATCCATTAAGCAACTGAATCAAGTCGTTGATAGCAGATACCTTATTCATTACATTCTGCGAACCAGTGTTTGCTGGCTCCGTATAAGTGAGCTTTACCGAAGAGCCCTCGTTCTCATAATTGAACTTGAACATAATCTTTGATGTTGCTGTTCGCGAAGTCTTGTAAGCGATGACGAGCTGGCATTCCTTCTCATCTATGGCCTGAATCTGGAAATACGAAACAGAATAGTTCTTGTTTACACTCTTGAACTGCGAATTCATCTCGTTTACGATTGCAAGTGCCGATTCAGACATTTGCGACTTTGCATCGAAGTACCAAAGATTTGCTCCCTTGTTGAGCACGCCGCAGAAGAAGTCAGAAGGAACTTCGCCTTTTATTGTGCACTTTTCGTTTTCAACACCAGTGAAGAATCCATTCTCCTCACTCCACTTAAACTCTTGTATTGTACTTGTTTCGCCTTCGGCTTCCTTTACGGTCATGGCATTCTTGAAACGGAAGAAATAAGTGCCGTCACGCTTTGTAACCATGTAAGGATGATAACTTTCGTTTGAAATACTATCGCCCTTTACAGGATAGACGTTAGGCAACTTTGACCATGCGTTGCGTATGTACTTCTGCTCTCCGTTAAGGTCTAAGACAAGCATATTTGGTGCAGATGATGAGAAATATTTGCTCTGGAATGAGTTTACATCATCAAGATAGTCCTTGAAAACAGTTCCTTCTGGCAAACGAGTCATGCGCACGTAAGCTCCAGTCTTCTTGCCCTTGATGGTTGCAAGCTGGGCATTTTCTTCCATATCGATAATGATAAACTCATAATCGCCACCGTAACCAGTTCCAATAGGGCTGATTGATGGGTCGCAGAAGTGATGCAGACACTTTGTGTAAGTAGAAAATGAGAGCACAGGACCTGTGTCTTTCAGTATTTCCCAAAGACCTGAATCTTCAACGTAGCCAGTAGTTGCCTCGTTGTCCATTGCCATACTCACTGTGCCGTCTGGCTTGATGTTCATGAGTATGAGGTAACCTGTGCCTGTCTTTGCCACAAGTGATGTTGTAGGGTAATACTCAAATGCCCATCCTGCAGGTGACGAAGAGAATCTTTCGGCAAATGTAGCCACAGATTCATTCAATCGTTCTGCCGCACTTTTATCAAACAAGTCTTCTTCTTCGTTCTTGCAACTTGTGATGCCGAAACATAAGATTGCAGACAGCAGGCAAACTGTGGAGTTAATTAATATCTTTTTCATTTACGTTTATGCGGTTTTACGGTTATACGTTTTTGTTCATGTGCGCGAAGATTCATTCTGCCCGTGGAGGTTCTGGATTAGGGTTTTCCTTCAACCTTGTCACTTGCTGGCGAAGTTCATCCATAAGAGTTGTTCCATCAGTACGCTTGTAAGTGAAATTGTTTATGAATCTTCCCTTCGAATCTAAAATGAAGTTGCCATTTTCGTCTGTAAGCCATTGCTTACGCTGAACAGCCATACGAACTTTATCAATGTCGTAGTCAAAGAATTCTTTCAGCCAACTCTTCACCATTTCA
The DNA here is from genome assembly GCA_030536165.1 of Prevotellaceae bacterium. Classification (GTDB taxonomy): domain Bacteria; phylum Bacteroidota; class Bacteroidia; order Bacteroidales; family Bacteroidaceae; genus Prevotella. The sequence continues at coordinate 2,151 of JAUNQM010000118.1, forward strand.
AGTTTCTGAAGAATCACCTGACGACCATTAACTCCAGAACTATGCTTATAAACAATCGAACTATCAGCTGATAATACTGCATACTTGTTTTCGGCATCTCGCTGGATTGACTTTCTCACGACAAACGCAATATTAGAATTGACTCCAACAAGGTATCCTACAGAGTCAACATTTGCCAAGCCCTGATACACCTTTGTGTTGAGTGACTTCCAATAGTCATAGTCAACGTCTTCTACATACTCCCATTCGTATGCGGCGGTGTTAAGCATTTGATTCCACTTCACTGTGTCTTTGACTATGTAGTTTGCAATTACCTCAACCCAGTCTTCACCTGCCTGCTTCGAAGCGTATGGAGAAACAAATCCACGACCGAGTGCAACAGAATCAGGTGTATCACCCCAGTCTTCGGCATTGTACTTACCGTTTGAGATAAGGTCGAAGTCTGTTGGTCGGTTGATGTTCTGATTCAAGATGTGACTGAACTCGTGGTGCATGGTCTTGAAGAAGTATTCATTGATGTAATCAATATCTTTCACATCAACATCATTCGCATTGTAAAGCGTAATCTTCAATCCGCCTTCTGCCAAACCTAAACGTTCTGTTCCTGAACCAGGGTTGTATGCCTTCGAACCGATAATATGAATAATTTTTGGAGAATATTTTTTGAGGAACAAATCCCCATTTCCTACATTATCCCTATAGACATCAAACCATAGATACTTGCTCAAGACAGCCAAGTCCAATCCCTTTTCATAAGTACAAGGCACGAGATTATAATCCATATCAGAACTTATGTCCTTCATCTTATAAAGGAACTGAAGATTATAAGGCTCTTGGAAGTTTGCCTTGCAGAATGAATCCAAAGGGAAAGTATAAGACGTTTTGTCCAACGGATAATCATTCGTGTCGAATATTGAATCTCCTAAACTATCGCTGCTGCAACTACTCAGGATAACACCTAATCCGATAATAGTTGCAAGCGCTCCTATTCCTATGTATTTACTTATTTTCATAGCTTTTACTTCTTAATGTAAGTTTCATCCGATGGCTTTACCTCAATAGCATCTCCAGCATTTGGATCTGGATCTGACTTTGGTTCTTCGTATGATGATTCCATGCCTGCGATAAGAACTTCCTGCGGAACTTCAATTGCACGACGTTTATCAAACTGAGGGACTCTGATTGTATCGCCTTCTACTCCAGTATCAACCTGCTTGCCATACACATGGTAGAAGTCCATTCCAAAACGCTTCAAATCGAAGAAGCGACGACCTGTCCATGCTGTCTCGAAACGACGGAAATCGTTAATACAGTTCATGTAAATGTAAAGATTCTCTGGAATAATGAAATCAGGGCTTTGTCTCTGGGTAAAGCTCCAATCAGGTATCACATTAGCTTTCAGCACCTGTGGGTCAACAGGCTGCACTATCTTATAATAACTTTCAATGTCGGCACGTGTAAGATACCACTGTGCTCCACTTGCCATTCTGTACGAAAGGTTTGCCTGTGAGAACGACATCTGGCTATTTTCGTATGCAATCAAGTCCTGAACACATCCATCAATATCAGGATTTTGTTTCAGCAGTTTAGCCTCAGCACGCTCAAGCAGAAGTTCACATCCTGTAAACTCTCTCTTGACCTGATGCGGATAACCTGTTCCTGCAACCTTGTTAGTGTATTCAAATTCCTCGCCAATCTTTGCGCTGCGGAACCCATAATCTGAATTCTTTGAATAGTACATGCCACCAATGCTTGCAGCAGGTCTTGCTGTCCAACGGCTGTTAGGTCCTGTATGATAATAAACGTCACGCAATGCCAGACCAGCACATGCATAGCGATAACCTATTGAGTGGCGCGACTGCTTTGAGTATGTTGCCAACAGGAAAATGTTGTTTGGCTCTGCTGGGTCTTGCCATACGTGTGCTTTATCTGAACTTGTTACACAATCATCAAAGCGAACATAGCTCATAAGCTTGGCAGGAAGTGCTGAATAGTCAGTTCCAAGAACAGCATCAGCATGCTCAATTACCTTCTCATAGTTTCTCTTATAAAGGTAGAAGCGAGCAGCAAAAGCATGAGCGGCATTAACGTTGAAGTGCCACTTGCGAACAGAATAGTTTCTATCGCTTACCCATGCAAGTCCTCTTTCCAAGTCTTCTTCTATCTTCTTATAGGTATCGGTAACTGTTCCACGGTCGTAATCAACAAACACCACATCCTCTGGTACGGTAGTGTATGGTATTCCAATGTCTTTCTTGCTCTCCTCATCATTTCGATAAGCCTGGCTGAACACATTTACTAATATGAAGTGGCAGTAGGCGCGGATTAGGTAGGCCTCGGCATAAGCGGCTTTGTATTGCGCATCCATTTCTTCAATTGAGATGCCTTCGCGCTCTCTGATTTCGTCGAGCAATGCGATTGCATGGTTCACAGAAGCAATAGCACTATAGTTTGACTGCCAGATGCTTGACGGAGAGTCGGTGCTCTTTGATGATTTCACCGGTTGGAACTGGAAAATCTCATCATCCATTCTCTCATACGACTTAAGATTATAGTGCAGAAGATTTGTCCAGTCGTTCTTGTGGTTTACGTATGGGGCATTCACGTCAATAACATTGTCGCTCGAACATTCACATAGCCATGCATAGTTTGATGTTGGGTATGCAGAAGCAAGCAACTGAATTACCTGACTCAGTTCGGTCATTTCCACACGTTCATCTGGCGACTGGTCAAGGAAGTCGTTGCAGCTTGTGAAACAAAATCCGAAATAAACAAGTGCTATAGAAATTATCTTATTGAACTTTTTCATAGTCATGTTCCTCCTTTATTATTATAAGCCAAGTCTTAAAGTAAACGTAAACTGCTTCGAGAGTGGAGTAGCCACACCACCGGAATTCACGAACTCTGGGTCTTGTCCGTTGAGTTTCTTATCAGAGTAAAGCAAGCAGAGGTTTGTTGCATCGAATTTGAGCGATGCTGTATTCAAGCCTATCTTGTGCAAGAACGTCGATGGAACATCGTAAGTCAGCGAAATGTTTTTCAATCTGATGAAACCTCCATCTGCAACGCGGTCTGTAGAATAGTTGTAAGCGTTGTATGCATAGCTCAAATGCTGAATGTCCTTATACTGACGCTTACTTGCAATGACTGGGATGTTTGTCACAAGTTCATCACCAGACTGTACCCAACGGTTCTTGAATTCCTTTGTCATGGCAGTCATGTCTGAATAGCCTGCTGCAAAGCAAGGGTCGAGTCTGACCTTGTTGCCAAATGAATAAGTGACAAACAGATTCAGACGCCAGCGTTTATAAGTGAGCAGGTTGTTGAGACCACCAGTAATCGTAGGCTCTGTAGGACCTTCATATTTCAGGAAGTCGAGTTTCTCATATTCCTGGAAATAGATATCAGTAGTTGTCACTTCACCATCTTCATTTATAATCTGTGGCAGACCTTCATCGCTAAGTCCTACAAATGGTATTGAGAACAAAGCTGAAACTGGGTACCCTACCCTAAAGTGTGAAGAACTTGTACCTGTGACGAGGTTGATTACGTTCGACCTTGACTGGAGGTCGGTAATCTCGTTGTGGGCGTATGAGAATGTCAAGTCGGTATTCCACTTGAAATTCTTTTTCTTTATGTTCTGCGAACTGATTGTTGCCTCAACACCGTCCGACTTCATCGTTGCAACATTTGCGAGCTTGTTGATTATACCGCCGACTCCCTGTGTCTGGGTGTAGCCGATAAGATCGTAGTTGTTACGCCAATAGATGTCGAAGTTCACGTTCAAGCGGTTGTTGAGGAAACCTGCATCAAATCCAGCATTAAACTCGTGCTTTTTCTCGTATGTAAGCTCTGTGTTGGCAATGTTTGTCAATTCAATCACGGTCTCCATCTGGTCGCCCTCTGGTCGCCATGCGTTCGATGAACGGTAGATTGGCAGTGCATTCGACACTCCTGAAGGACCACGGTCGGCAGTCAGTGAGTATGACGCACGAACTGTGAAGTGTGAGAACCAATAATGATGCTTTTCCATCCAGTTCTTCATCCATTCTTCCTCATGTGCATTCCATGCACCAGCCACGTTCCATGTAGGCAGCCAACGACTCTTGCGTGCCTTTCCTAACTTATTCGTGCCTTCATAGCGACCTGTAAGGTTGAAGGTGTATCTTCCTTTATAAGAATAGCTGCTTGAGAAGAAGTATGCAAGGTTGCGTGTCCAACTCTTGTAGAATGAACTGAGTTCTGTGTTTTCCTCTTTTGCTTGCTTGTAGAATTCCGGAGTTATTGTTACAAGGCGTGCTGAATTATAGTCAACGCCATATTCTGAGTTATAAGTCTTGTCTTTGTCGGTCTTGTTTGATTCCATACCGACGAAGATGTTCATAATGTGTGTATCATTCCACACCTTATTATATTGTGCCGTTCCACGGAAGTCATACTGGTTTACTCCGTAGTTGGTCTTCATGTAAATACCACCCGTTGGCATCACTGAAATAGGAAGTTCTCCTGGAGTATCTGGGTTGTCGTAGAGATACCTATTATTATATTGGATATTAGGGTCGCCTACTCCAGCACGGTATGCCTCTGCCTGATTGCTCTCGTTAAGGATAAAATGTTCCTGCGATGAACGATAGACGCGATAAGCAGCGAGTCCCTTGATTTCAAGTCCCTTGATTGGTTTCCAAGAAATCTCACCCTGGAACTTCATATCCGACACATTTGACTCAATATAGTTGTTGTCAAGTTCCTTGAAGATGTTGAAGTCAGCATAGTTTCTTCCGTAAGTTGCATCTGGGTCGAGCGTACGCGATGTGTTGAGGGCATAGCTGAATGGGTTAATATCGAACTCACGGTTCACCTCACCACTAACCACATCGGTTGTACGCGATAGTGTACCAGGTGAACGCTGGTCACGGAACGAACCGTTTGTCAGTATCGATACAGACAGCTTCTTTGACAAGTTGAACGAAGCATTCATGTTTGCCGTGTAGCGGTTCACCTTACTCTGCTTTGTCCATCCCGGGTCGCTAAGAACACTTACTGAACCATAGAGGTTTGCCTTATCCGTACCTGTCGAAATGCTTACCGAATGGCTGTGCATAATGTTCTGGTTGAAGAGCAGGTCAAACCAGTCGGTGTTTCTGAACTCGGCATCCTGCAAGTATTGGTTCATTGCTGCCTCGGTGTATGGCAAACCATACTGACCGTTAGTTTCGTCATACTCTGCAATCAGATTGTACATACGGCTATACAATCCCTTAGTCTTAGAGTTCTTCAAGGCAGCAAACTCAAGCCAACCCTTGTCTGCCATTTCCTTGTAGATACCCATCTGCTCCTGTGAGTTACAGATGTTATAGTCGTTATACGAAGGTTTTAGTCGCATTGTAAACTCACCAGTATAG
>JAUNQM010000119.1:0-3891 GCA_030536165.1 Prevotellaceae bacterium
ATCCTGGCCACCCTCCCTGCGTCATCCTGAACTTGATTCAGGATCTCCATCGTTGCGTACAATCCTCATCGTACCGTAGGAGATTGCGTGTCGAGCACGGAATGACGAGTAGAGCAGTCAAGAAAAAATGTCCTTTAGATAACCGAAAACCAATAACCGTGAACCAAAAACCGTTAAAATATTTTGTATTGTGTTCGATTTGCACTAACTTTGTACCCGACAACAAACGCAGACTTTGATTATGGCAAAGGAGAAAACGGCATACGTATGTGAAAACTGCGGCTACGACTCGCAGAAATGGCTTGGCAAATGCCCAAGCTGTGGACAGTGGAACACCTTCAAGGAAGTTAAGGTGGCGGCTTCCACATCGAGGTCTGTGGCGACATCTGCAAGTCGTGGTGCGCTCACGGCGCTTAGCGCAAAGCCTCTGAAACTGAAAGATATTGCCGACCGCGAACTGCCTCGTATTGATATGCACGACTCGGAACTGAATCGTGTGCTTGGCGGTGGGCTTGTGCCTGGAAGCATCGTCCTGCTTGGCGGTGAACCTGGCATAGGCAAAAGTACGCTCTCGCTGCAGACTGCTCTGCGACTTACTGACAAGGAGATACTCTACGTCAGTGGCGAGGAAAGCTCGCACCAGTTGAAGATGCGTGCGCAGAGACTTGCTGCTAACATCAATATTCATGGTACGGGCGACAGTGTGACGGTGTTGTGCGAGACTTCTTTGGAAAAAATCATCGACCAGATGAACGAACTCAACCCTGAACTCGTGGTAATAGATTCGATTCAGACTATTGCCTCTGACAACATTGAGACCGCTCCAGGCAACATAACTCAGGTGAGGGAATGTGCTGCTGCCCTGTTGCGCTACGCAAAGACGACGGGCACACCGGTGATTCTCATCGGGCACATAACGAAAGACGGTACGCTTGCGGGGCCGAAGATTCTCGAACATATTGTGGATACTGTGATACAGTTTGAGGGCGATAATCACTATCAATACAGGATTCTGCGCAGCATAAAGAACCGCTTTGGCTCAACGTCGGAACTGGGTATCTACGAGATGGGACAGAATGGTTTGCGTGAGGTGGTGAATCCATCCGAGCTGCTTCTGACAAAAGACCACGAAGGATTGAGTGGAGTGGCGATAAGCAGTGCCATCGAAGGTGCGCGACCTTTCATGCTTGAGACGCAGGCGTTGGTATCGACAGCTGCATACGGCACTCCGCAACGATCAGCAACAGGCTTCGACCAGCGTCGCCTAAATATGCTTCTTGCCGTACTCGAGAAGCGCGTAGGATTTAAGTTGATACAGAAAGATGTGTTTATCAACATAGCAGGTGGACTGCGTGTCACCGACCTTGCAATGGACTTGAGCATCATTGCTGCGGTGCTTTCAAGCAATGTGGATACGGCAATCGAAACCGATTACTGCATGGCAGGCGAAGTTGGCCTGAGTGGCGAGGTGCGACCAGTGGCGAGGATTGAACAGCGCATCAGCGAGGCCGAGAAACTTGGTTTTAAGCATTTCATCCTGCCGGCACACAACATGCAGGGAATAGATACGAAGAAATACAAGATTGAACTCATACCCGTGAAGCGGGTTGAAGAAGCGCTTAGGGCGTTGTTTGGTTAGGCCTACCCCTAAAGCCCCCCCCAAAAAGGAGGGGAAAAAGCCTACCCCAACCCCTCCCAAAGGGAAGGGGGCTTGAAGGCTATCCTTCTCGTCATTGCGGGCTTGACCCGCAATCTCATCGAAAGGTAACTGCACGTTCCGAAGGAGATCCTGTTCCGAGCTTTGCTCGCCTGAACTCCTCTAAAAAATAATTAATGAGTGAAGAATCAAGTTCAGGATGACGAGGTTGGCTGTTCAGGATTACGAAGAGGGGAACTTGATACTTGAAATCAAAAAGACTTAGATTATGCAAAAGATAAAGTTAGATATTAAAGATAAAAGCCAGATGAAGATGGTAGTCATCTGGACTGTAGTGGTGTTGGCATTGGCAGTCATGCTATGGATTATCTTCGGCGGCAAGGAAGGCGAGGTAACTGACGAGGCTAAAGAAACTGCAGACAGTGCTGCACTGAAAGTGGCTGTGATGCCTACACTCGATTGCCTTCCTGTGTTCGTGGCAAGCGAAGACAGCATCTTCAAGGCAGTGGATGCCGATGTGAGCCTTATGCTGTTCACAGCACAGATGGACTGCGACACCGCCTTGATGGGCGGTAGTGCGCAAGTGGCATTCTCAGATGTTGTCCGCGTGCAGAGAATGATTCGAAAGAAAGTGCCGCTCGATTACTATTCCGAAAGCGACTTGACGTGGAAGTTTATGGCAAATACAAAGAGCCGCATCCATAGTATAACAGAACTGAACGAAAAGACCATAGGCATAACTCGCTTCTCGGCTACGGATTATCTGGCGGAGCATGTGGTTGACAGTGCAAAACTGAAGCGGGAAAAGGTGTTCCGTGTGCAGATAAACGATTTGCATATACGCACTCGTATGCTCCTCAACAACGAACTCGATGCTGCGTTGCTGCCAGAGCCGTTTGCCACAGAAGCTCTGAACATGACCAGCAAGGCGATTATAGACTTCAATTCAGAACGTTTCCGACAGGGAGTGATAGCGGTGCGTCGCAATGCAATGAAGGACACGACGCAGCTTGACCGCTTCGCAAAGGCATACGACATGGCAGTAGATTCAATCAATAAGAATGGCTTGCAGCACTATCGTGCGTTGTTGAATAAATATTGTAAGGTTAAGAATTCAACGATTGATTCCCTGCACCCGATGAAGTTCCACCATATAACACCAGTGAAACTTGAGGCGATAGAAACAGCTCAGACGTGGTTGAGTAAACACTAAGTCATGTACCATGTACAATTAGCTTGGCAATATTTGAAAAATTAACATGAAAGTATCTATAAAAGAAATAAGGGAAAGGATTATCTGCGGCGACGTCGGTGAGGCGATAAGAATGCTCGACGAGGTGATATCATCACACATGGAGTGGGGGATAAGTGACTCACTGAAGAGTGTTGCTGATGGTTATTCCCTAATGCTGACATCGATGGCAAGCGGTATGAACGACCCAAAGCTCGACGACAATTTCTTTCGTCTAAGACTTGAAGCTTATCGTGTTTTGGCAAAGGTGAAATGGCATATCCGCAGTAGCCAGAACAAGTCGTTTATAACAGTGTATGGCGAAAGTTCTGTGTTTGACGCAGATTATTGTCAGTCAAAGCTTGAGTCCTTCTTCGCAAATGAACTGATTGGAGAGGGCGACATCAGCCAACATCAGGCTTATATAAATAAGGTGTTCTCAAGTCTGACAAATCAGGAACTGTGGAACGACGAGTTGGCACAGAAGATGGAGGTGCTGTTGATGTCGCCGACAATCGATATAAAAGACCGCTTGATGATGACGACAGCCATCATGCTGAGTGCAGCAGGTACGTTCGACTTGCTGAAACTCATTGTCTTGCTTCATGTCTATCTGCAGGCCGATGAAGATGAACTTCGCGTTCGGGCACTCGTGGGATGGGTGATGAGCATCGACATTGAAATGCTTGACTTATACAGCGAACAGTCGCACCTGTTAGATGCGTATGTGAATGATGAACGTATGCAGGACGACCTTTATGCATTGCAACTGCAACTGGCACATTGTGTGAATGCTTTGCAGGACAATAAGGCTATAAAGGATGAGATACTGCCTGACCTCGTGAAGAATCATGGCGTGCCTGATATTGATATAAGGATAATTGAAAATCCAGAAGACATTGACGACTTCGAGGAACGTGAGGCGGCTGAGGACAAGATAAATGCACTACAAGACAAGGTAGAGCAAATGATGGACATGCAGCGTCAAGGTTCCGACATTTAC
>JAUNQM010000119.1:3901-7548 GCA_030536165.1 Prevotellaceae bacterium
TGGCGGATTCTCTGCCATGAAAAGATATCCATTCTTCAGCACACTGTCGAACTGGTTCTGCCCATTCTACACCGAGCACCCAGACCTTCAAGGTATCTACAAGGGCGATATAAGTCCAAAGATTGTAAATGCGCTCTTAAATGCCGTACCTTTCTGCGACTCTGACAAATACTCATTCGCACTGACGATGGACGTTGTGGTGCAGAAGATTCCAAAGCAAATGCTTGAGTTGCTCGGCACAGGCGAACTGAAGTCGATGGAAGACTATGCACAACTGCCAAAGTTTGCAATCCTCCTGCGCAACTACCTTCAGGACTTGTTCCGTTTCTTCCGTCTTTGTCCGATGAATACGAAGTTTGTCAATATCTTTGACAAGGAAAAATGCCTCTTCATCACCAATCCGGTTTTCAGCAAGTGTGCATTTACCAGAAAGACGGCAAATGTAGCCCGACTGATAAAGAAGAATGACAACTATGATTATTTCGAATACCTCGTTTTGCATGCCTCCATCGAGACGCCGGACATGTTAGGGATAATTGCCAACTACCATTTTGGTTGTGGACAAATTGACGTGGCCGAGCGCTTGTTTATGGAACTCTATAAAAAGAATCCTGAAAGCAAGACTGCAATACGAGGATTAGCCAGAGTTTATGCCAGCGCTGAAAGATACGATGAAGTGCTGAAGATGTACGAATTGCTTGAAGGCATTGACCCAGGCAAAATCTCTACAAAGCTGAATATTGCTGTCTGCATGACTCACATTGACAAGACTGATGAGGCAATAAAGATGCTTGCAAAGCTGAACTACGAAAATCCTAACCATGCAAATATCCTCAGCTGTTTCGGATGGGCATACCTCGTATCGGGGAATATTGATATGGCATTAAAGAAATACCTGAGTGCTGTCGAGGCAGAGGATGCTACGACTTACGACCACTTCATGCTCGGCATTGCATACTTCTGCGCTGGCGACATAGCCAAAGCTGCAGATGAGATTATACAGGATTTCCTCCCTGAAGATACCTACGATGATGTCAACGACGCCATTTCGGAAGAATGTGCAGACGTATCCGACATGTATGATCTCACATTTGCAAAACAAATCGCATTGTCAGATATCGTTTATAATAGGCTGAAACGCCAGGAATAACCGTCAAACAAAAACCAAAAACCGTGAACCAAAAAACGTTAAAATCTGTATTCCGCTTAATCGCCGCCGTTGCGCTTTTGATTCCATCGCACTTGTTTGCCCAGTCAGACAGTGCCGTCGTAGCCGACATGAGAAAGGAAGGCGTCACGTTCTCCCACGACAATTCGATTGTCATCTTCAAGAACGGACAAGAGAAATTCAATGACATGTTTCCTGCCATACGCAGCGCCAAGCATACCGTACACCTTGAATACTTCAACTTCCGCAACGACTCAATAGCGTCGCTGCTGTTCGACATCCTTGCCGAGAAGGTCAAGGAAGGTGTGAAGGTGCGTGCCTTGTTCGATGGCTTCGGCAACGACTCCAACAACCAACCGTTGAAGAAGTACCATATCAAAGACCTCCGCAGCCGTGGCATTGAGATATATGAGTTTGACCCGATACGTTTTCCGTGGGTAAACCACATTTGGCCGCGCGACCACAGAAAGATAGTCGTCATTGATGGCAAGATAGCATACACAGGTGGGATGAATGTGGCAGACTATTACATCAATGGAACTCCGCAGGTGGGTACGTGGCGCGATATGCATTGCCGCATTGAGGGTACTGCAGTCAACGATTTGCAGAAAATATTCCTACGCATTTGGAATAAGACGACTGGGCAGAACGTCATGGCAAATGGACTTCTGCAAGGCGGCACACACTATACAGAGGCAAACGAAACCATCAATCAACTAAAGATAGACACAACATCCACGCGAGGCAAAAAGATGGTGGGAATCGTAAATCGCGAACCTCACACCACCAATGCCATCATGCGCCGCTTCTATTGTTCAGCCATCGACAATGCACAGTCCGAGATACGCATCATCAATCCATATTTCACGCTGCTTCCTTGTGTGAAGAAGGCATTGCGTCGTGCATTGAAACGAGGCGTGCGTGTCGATATTCTTGTCAGTCTGCACGGCGACGTACCGCTCACGCCCGACTGTGTTTTCTTCCAGTGCCACACACTGATGAAGTGCGGAGCTAACATCTATATCTATAAGCCTGGCTTCCACCACTCGAAGATAATGACGGTTGATAAGTCGTTCTGCACCGTGGGCAGTACAAACCTTGACGCGCGAAGTCTGTCGGGAGATTATGAAGTCAACACGTTTATTGTTGACCGAAACACAACGGCGGAAATAAATTCTATTTTTGACGCAGATATCAACGACTGTTTCCTCCTGACGCCAGAGACTTGGAATCAGATGCGCACCCGCTGGCAGAAGACTCGCGGCTGGTTCGCACACCTGTTGTCGCCGTTCCTGTAAAAAAGCATGAAGCCCCTTACCTCACAGGGCAGGGGGTAATTACTCCTCGCCCTATAAGGGAGAGGCAGGGAGAGGGTCTTCAAGGACCTTTATATCCTCCTTTATCTGTTCTTTGAGTGCATCGATTGAAGGGAAGCGTCGTTCTTCGCGTATCCGCTTTATAAGTTCCACGGTCAGCGTCTGCCCATACAGGTATTCGTTGAGCCCAATAATGTGTACTTCAATCGATATTTGACCGTCGTTTGTGACTGTAGGATTTGCCCCAATATTCAGCATCGCCTTTCTTCCGTTGACCTCTGCAGCGTAAACACCACTTGCAGGAATGAGCTTGTCGGCTGCCGCAGGACGAATGTTTGCCGTCGGAAAACCTATCGAACGACCTATCTTACGTCCCTCAACCACCGTACCGGTAATCGAATAATGATAGCCCAAAAGAGCATTGGCATGTTCGACGTCGCCGCTTTCTATCAGGCTCCGAATCACTGACGAACCTATTTTCTCTCCCTTGACAAGCAGAGGTTTAGCTATCATCACATCGATGCCTATCTCCTTTCCTAAGGCTTCGTAGCGGCTGAAATTCTGTTCTCTGTCGCGTCCGAAACCATTGTCGAAGCCCATCAAGAGCGCTTTCACGTCGTATTTATCGTGCAGCAGCATCATAAAGTCGCGTGCCGACATCAGCGAAAGTTCCTTCGAAAACGGCAGCACGATGCAATGCTCTATGCCCGCTTTCGTCAGTCGTGCAGTCTTTTCATCGATGGGAGTGAGCACCTTCACTTCCTTTCCTGCAATCACACCTTTCGGATGATTGCCGAATGTGACTACCGTCGGCGTAAGTCCAAGCATAGCAGCCTGTTCCCTAATCTGGTCGATGAGGAAAGCATGTCCGAGGTGGACACCATCAAAAAAACCTATCGTTGCAAGGAAAGCCATAAACTGGATGCAAAAGTAATAAAAAATCCTTTAACAACAAAATTCGATACACCTTATTAAATAACGCGCACGCGCGCACGCACGCGATGAACCGAAAACGAGAAAAAGTCCTGCCTTTCCCCAGAATAATTTTGATTGAGACTGTAAAAATCTATAGAAACTACTAAAAAGTAGTCACAACCACTCTCAAGGCATATTTTAGGCCTTCACACCTAAGGTGTTAAGGTCGTCACACCTAAGGTGTTACC
>JAUNQM010000120.1 GCA_030536165.1 Prevotellaceae bacterium
ACGAGTTGCCGTTGTAGATTTTCTTTCCTCGCACACTGCACAGGATGTCAGACGTATAGGTTGAATTTTTCTTATATACCTTGCCGTCTTTTATGTTGCAGATGATGTCCGACGTGTAACTTGAACGGCCACTATAGACCTTTACAGCCTTCTGAGCAGACATACTGGCAAATATTCCAACAAGAAGAATAACCAAAAAGAAGCGCAAATGTCTCATCGTTTTTTTATTTAATAACGATTCCAGCGCCATATTTATTGTATAAATCAGCATTTATTTGAAACCGGAATAGCACATAATACACCTTATTATATTACGCGCGTATGCGTGCGTGCGCACGCGCGATGAGCCGAAAAGTCATATAAGTCCTGTGTTTTTGCAAAAAAAACTTATAGCCATTATCGATTATATGGAATTCTTAGAAAACGTAGTGCATGTGTGTTCAAGGCATATTTGAGGCCTTCACACCTCAGGTGTCACTTGTGTTGCACCTGAGGTGTGACATATAGTCACTCCTAAGGTATGACGGCGGAAACACCTAAGGTGTGGAAGGCTAAAAATAGCAATATGTGCCATTTTAGACAAGAAAGAGGTCATCGTCACATTTTTTCCCGCATTTACTTGCATTCTTCGCAAACTATGCTTACCTTTGCCCCAGTTAAACCCTATATGACTATGAAAAAGATTGTATTTATCGCATTGGCACTGCTCGTATCATTGAGCGTAAGTGCAAAGAAAGACAAGGTGTTAGTAACTTATTTCTCTGCTACAGGCACCACAAAAGCCGTGGCTGAACGTATTGCAAAGGCAGCAGGAGCCGATTTGTTTGAGATTGCTCCCGATGTGAAATACACCGATGCCGACCTTGATTGGAGAAACCTCAACAGCCGTTCATCGGTTGAAATGAAGGACAAGACGTCGCGCCCAAAGATGCTTTGCAACGCGAAGAAGATGAAGAAATACACAAAAATCTACATCGGATTCCCTATCTGGTGGAACGTTTGTCCACGCATCGTCAACACATTTATTGAGAGCAACGACCTGAAAGGCAAGGTTCTAATACCTTTTGCAACGTCTGGCAGCAGCAAGATTGACAACTCATGCAAGGACTTGAAAGAGACTTATCCAACGCTCACATGGGGCGAAGGCAAGCTGATGAATGCAGTCACCGATGCTGAAATCAAGGCTTGGGTGAAGTGATAAGAAGTTACGCGAGTAATAAATGTATAAAAAACAAATGCCATCTTCATAGCGAAGATGGCATTTATTTTGCTTAATCAGCAATCACTTTCATTGTGTGAATTTTGCCGATTTCATCGGTACATTTCATCAAATATACCTCATGACTTTGCAGCTTTGAAACCTTCTTTCCGTCGATTGTGAAGAACTCGCGTGCGACGATGTTTAGATTCCTTTCGCTGAATATCTCGTCAATTCCCGATGGATCAACATAGACAGCCACGTTTACAGGGCGTGTCATAGTGCTACCTTCTGCGTCAGTGACGGTTACGTTTACCTTCGTGATTGCAGCTTCTGCGCCAGCGGTGATGGTGACAATAGTGTCACTGACTGTTGCTGTAACGCCTTCGCCAGCCTCAACAGTGAATGTAGGAGACTTCGTAAAACCGCGGTAGAATGGGGCAATATTCACAGTTTTGGTCTCACCAGCAGGTATTACTTCATACGGATGCGAGATAAATTCGAGGTAGTCTTCCAATTGAGTCCAACCGTCGTGGTCAGGGTCGTCATTGTTATTAGCCACTTCTGGGTCGGTGCCTACGATAGTCTCAAACCAGTTTGGAATACCATCTTGGTCTGTATCATAGTCGCTGGCGCGAGTTTCTTCAGGGAATGCCTCGAAACCACCGCAATCATTCTCGTGGTCAATCTCACCCTTAATGCCAGAACGACTGCCTACGTAGTGGTATGTACCGTTAATAGTCTCATCTACAACGCGAACATGCATGTCGTCGCGGCAAGGCATTGTTGCGCCCGCATCGCTTGTCACAATCTTGAAAGCATCCTTTGCTGTGTGGATTTCAGCGCATGAAGGGAAGAACGGCTCGTCAACAAATGTCTTGTAAGCATACTCATCGGTGCGCGTGTTAGGGTCAACGGCGCCGTTTGAGAGTGAATACTTATATGTATCACCGTATTTATCGGTCGTGAGTGTGTGGTTCTTGTTCTCACGGATATTGCCTGAGATGTATGCCTGCCACTTGCTGTCGATAGAACCGACGTTCTCGTATTGCTGGATGAATAACTCTGTACGTTTGGTGTCAGGTCCCATCTTGTAATAGTTGTTTACAAAGTTCACCTCGTGACAACCACCGTCAGTGGTGCGTCCGTTCCAGTTGTAGCATACATTATTAAAGAGGTCCATCTGACCGATAGCACGGTTATCGCCGTCCATTCCACCGCCCATAGACCAGTTTCGGCCATTGCAGTTCACAAGCAGATTATGATGGTGTGAACCAATCTTACCGTCGATGGTTGCAGCGAATCCGTGGTTAGTACCTGCGCTGTAGTTCTTGTGGTCGGCAATTCCAAGTGCCTCGGCAATAATGTTATACTGGAAAGAAATGTTTTTTGCGCCGCGGCTTGAGAACGTCTCGTCCGTTCCCCAAGCAGCTGTAGTGTGGTCCACGATAGCGTGGTCAGCACCAGTCATACCCATAGCATTGCCTGTGTCGCCATAACCACGACGTGCGCGGAGGAAGCGGCAGATAGTTTCCTTGCCAATGTTGAGGTTTGAATATTTCAAGCAGATACCCTTTCCTGGAGCAGTCTGAGGCGCAAGTGTGACGTATGGATCGCAGAAGATGCTTCCAAAGTCCATGACAATAAGACCTGAGACATCGAAGACAATAGTACGAGGGCCTTCGAGCTCTGTCATTCCATAGCGTAAAGAACCTGGAGTCAGGTTGTTACTCAGGTTGGTTACATGATAGACGACACCGCCGCGACCACCAGTAGCGAAGCGACCGTAGCCCTCAGCGCCTGGGAATGCGAGCTGACGAGGACGGAACGACCATACGTTGCCTGCAGTTACAGTGCCGTTGGCGTCAACCTCGTCAACGCGCCAATAATAAGTATTCATTGAATACAAATCCTTAACCATGTATGTTGTATCGGCATATTCAAACACAGCTAAAGGTTCGGTCATGTCGGCAACCGTTGCAGAGTCAAGTCCGAAGTACAGTATGTGTTGTTTGATAGAAGCGTTAGACGGCGACCACATAAGAGTGCAGCTGTGGTCAGCATTGTCGCAGTCAACGTGCATGTCGCCGCTGTTTGGTGTTGGGCGCTTGGCTTGTTCTGTTGCACTTACAGTGTTCAATTCAAAGCCGTTGAGTATAGGCGTACGGTCGTACTTCGTCTTCGATGGGTCGAGAGTTGCCTCGTCTTCATTTGTGATGAAAGAGAGTACGGCATTGTCGCCAGCCTTCTCTATTGTAAAAGTTGATGTCAGCACTGTGGCATCCGCAGTTACTACTTCCTGCAAAGTAGTTTCAACTTTAGAATGTAACACTTGTCCGTTGCAAGTCACCGTGATAGGCCACGGGTTAAACTGCTTTGGGTCTTGCCAACGGTTGTGGAAGGTCTGAATAGTGTGAGTGCCCACAGGAAGACCTTTGATGGTCAGACGAAGTTCACCACATTCGTTAGGGTCAAGGTTCACTCCGTCAGCGAGGAGACGGCCATTCTTGGCTTTTGCATCGGCATTGGTCATGAGAGTCTTGTTCCATCCGCTGCGAGCATCGTGAGCCTCGTCGCCATCGGCAACACTTACTACGAATGTCACACCATCGACTTGCATAGAGTCTGCCTTTCCCTGCTTGAAACTCCAATACAGATAACCTGGCTCTAAGACTTCTGCCTCTTGTCGTCCAGACTGGCAGATATCGACCTTGAACTGCGGCAGCTGCGCAAACAAATTTGATGCAGCGAGCATGCTAAAGAATAAGATAAATAGCTTTTTCATAATTTAGTTTTTTGTGTAAGGTTTTATTTGAATTTAATTCTGCATGCAAAAGTAGTGAAAAATATATATAATAAGGTGGAAAATTTTATTTTTTTCCCGCATTCCTATTATATTTGCGTGCAAAATTGATAATAAATAAAAAAAAACGACCTACTGCATTTGTAAGTCGTCTTTCTTAGTAGCGGGACCCAGGATTGAACTGGGGACCTCATGATTATGAATCATGCGCTCTAACCAGCTGAGCTATCCCGCCATCATATTTGCTTTCTCAAAAGCGGATGCAAAGGTAATAAATAAAATACACTTGACAAGTGTTAATCAATAAATATTTTATTTTTTTAACAGTTTGGCGTAGCAGTTCCTGCGTTTATGCAGTCTTGGATTCATATCTGCCCATTGGCGTTGCACCATTGTGTTTGACTCAAGCTCGACTTGTGTCTCTGCCCATTCGAAGCCAAACTCATTGAATCGAGGAATTAAGTCGGCAAACAAAAGTGCATTGGCGCCTTTGCCTCTGAACTCAGGCGTGATGCCCACGAGAAGCAAGTCAACACCTTTAGACTTTCTGAACTTCAGCGCACGCAACAAGTGCCACCAACCAAACGGAAACATGCGCCCGTTATGGCATTTTTGCAATGCTGCGCTCATCGACGGAATGCAGATGCCGATACCCACAAGTTTGTTTGCGTTGTTTCCGTCTTCGATTATCGTAACTAAATCGAGGTCGATGAAGCCGAAATATTGCTTGATGTATTGCTGTATCTGTCGCTCTGAAAGCTCAGAGTAGCCGTAAAGGTCTTTGTATGTCTCGTTGATTAAGGCAAATATCTTTTCGCCATACCCATCGTTAAAGATGTCTTTCTTTGTGAGTTTCCTTGTCTTGAGGTTGTATCTGTCACTGATAAGTTTTGCCACACGAGTGAACTTCTCTGGCACTTCAGCTGGCACTTCGATGTTAAACTCAACGTATCTATTGTCGATGGAGTAACCTTCAAGCGCTTCGATGTGGCGCTTGTAGTACTCGTAGTTATAGATTGTCGGCATTGTGCCTAACTCGTCGAATCCCTCAACGAGCATACCTTCAGGATCCATGTCGGTGAATCCAAGTGGTCCCTGAATGGTGTCCATGCCTTTTTCAAGTCCCCACTTCTCAACCTCGTCTAATAGAGCCTTAGAGACATCCGTGTCATCGATGAAGTCTATCCAGCCAAACCTTACCGTCTTCTTCTGCCATTTCTCGTTGGCGCGATGGTTGATTATTGCAGCCACACGGCCGGCAATCTTTCCGTCCTTGTATGCCAAGAAATATTCAGCCTCGCAAAAGTCGAAGGCTGCATTGCGGTCTTTGCTGAGCGTGTTGATGTCATCGAGGTAAAGAGTAGGCGCATCATACTTGTTTCCACGATATAAATCATAGTGGAACTGTATGAACCGTTTGAGGTCTTTCTTGGTCTCTACTCTTTTTATTTCAACTTTCGACATCGGCTGTTTTCTCCAATTTGGTGGCAAAGTTAGTGAAAAATTTTCTTACAAACAAACATAATGTGCTTGTTTTCTTTCGTAGTGGTCGCAAATATGTAGATATTTCCCCCATCGGCAATCTTCAGCCTCTTTTTCAGGCTGTCAACATTCATCGGAAAATTCCTTGTTGCTATGTTTGCTTGTGTTATGCCTCTCAACTTTTCCTTGACTTCTTTCTTGTTGAGAGATGTGACGCAGACAATCTCAAAACTTCTACCAGGAAAATCTTTGACTTCGTGGTCAGAAACATACAAGTGTGAGTTGCTGCTGACTGCTTCTAAATCGTAGTTTTGTGCGATTTCACCGAAACATCCTGCTTTCATAATCGATGCACTCGGCTCATATAAGTAGGTGTAATCTTCTATTTCTGCCTTTGCCAATGGTAATACAGGCGTTTGAGCCAAAGGAATGGAAACCTTGCTTTCGTCATTGACACAGAAGATTTTTATCGGTTTCACCGTGTTTTCCATTAAAATCAGCAACTCTTTGCACTCATTCCCAACCGACACAATATGCACTTCGGTAACTCCTTTAAGGTCGGCTACGGCTTTATGCCAGTCGAACATAGGCGACAACTTCACCAAAACTTTGTCAGCTTTTGCAAGCAGCAATTCGTTTATGCTGCTGACATCTGGCGTACAGTCTTTTATGTCGTAAGTTCGTCGTCCGTTGCTATCCCTTCGTGCGGGGTCTATATATATAAGGTGTACGTGTTCGACGTGGGAAAGATATTCAACAGCATCGGCACATACGACCTCGCAATTATAATTCAGCACGCCGTAGTTGTGCTTTGCCACATCGCAAAGTTCTGCATTTTGTTCTACGTATGTTGCCTTGTCAAATTGTTTGCCGATGTAGTAGCAATCGACGCCAAAGCCTCCTGTGAGGTCGATGAATGAACTTCCTTTGGGTGCATCGATGATGCTGGCTTTGTATTCTGCTGTTTGTTGCGACGAGCACTGCTCAAGCGAAATATGCCGTGGAAACACTATCTCGTCCACGGATGTCCAGTAAGGAAGTTTCTTCCTTGCGGCTTCTCGTTCTGCGTCTTGGCGTATATGTTCGTCGGTCATAAGGTCAGAGAGTTAATGAGTTAATCCGTTTCGCGGTGGCATCAATCTCCCAATCATCCTTTCTTGATGCGGCCGAAAGTCTTCAGACTTGTATATACTCGCCAGAGGTTCAGCTTGCGATATTTCGGCACTCCGTGACGACTGATGAAGTCTCTTGCGCCATCGAGCATGCGCTGACCTACTTTGCCGTCGAGGTATGGGTCGTAATTGTCGATTACCCATTGACGTAATTCCGTGTATGTGTCATTGTTAAGCACGTCTGAGTAAGCGGCATTCAATTCTTCGGGCTCCTTCATGTCGCGCCAGTATTTTTCCTTTGCCACGGCGCGAAGGGTGATTACAGGCTTGTTGAGCAAGAGAAATTCGTAGATGGTGCTGCTCGTGTCGCTAATCATCACGTCGCTCATAAGCATATATTTCGTCACGTTGAAGTCGTTAATCCATACGATATTATCCACTTCTTCAGCCAATTGCTTGTATTCGTCAATGTACTTCTGCGCTGTTAGTGGGTGGAATTTAAGCAGCAGGACAACGTCTTCCGTCTCGGCAAACTTCCGCAACGCTTCGCGCATGTAAGGCAATGAAGTCAGCGATGGAGAGAATGTAGGCGCATAGAGCACGACTTTCTTCTTTCCGTACTTCGTCATGTACTGCTCTCTTTCAGCGTCGTAGGTGTGCAGGTTGGCAAAAATCCAGTCCTGGCGCGGCCATCCTGTTTCGAGCACTTCAAAGTCTTTATATTTCTTTGCAAGGCGTTCAAAGCCTTTAGTGAAGTATGGTCCTTGCGTGAAATAAGTGTCGAAATAGCGGCGGATAACCCAATGGTCTTTCTTCTCAGATGCATATCCATGGAAGACTTGGATCTTTACACCAGGCAGGTAGTAAGGCATAATGTTGCCTGGACAGAAATTTGCTTCGGGCGCGAAATCATATACTTCCTGAATGGAATTGGTGTATTT
>JAUNQM010000121.1 GCA_030536165.1 Prevotellaceae bacterium
TGGAAGAGGATTCGTCCTTCAAACAGCATGTAGGCGCGGTCGGTGATGCAGAGCGTGTCTTGCACGTTGTGGTCGGTGATGAGGATGCCGATGTTGCGGAACTTCAGCCTCCACACTATCGTCTGTATGTCTTCCACAGCGATTGGGTCAACGCCGGCAAAAGGCTCGTCGAGCATGATAAACTTAGGGTCTATGGCAAGGCAGCGTGCTATTTCGGTGCGGCGTCGCTCGCCTCCAGACAGCTGGTCACCCTTGTTCTTACGCACCTTTTCGAGGCGGAATTCGGCAATAAGACTCTCCAGTTTGTCTTTGCGTTCCTCCTGCGTCATCTTCTTCATCTCGAGCACGGAGATGATATTGTCTTCAACGCTCATTTTGCGAAAAACGCTCGGTTCTTGCGGCAGATATCCTATGCCTCGACGTGCTCTTTTATACACCGGCTCGGTGGTAATCTCGATGTCGTTGATATACACATGGCCTTCGTTTGGCACTACGAGACCTGTCGTCATATAGAACGAGGTGGTCTTTCCTGCACCATTAGGACCCAGCAGACCGACTATCTCGCCTTGCTTCACGTCGAAACATACCTCGTTGGCTACGATACGCTTCCCGTATTTTTTCACGAGTCCCTCGCATCGAAGCACGTCAATATTTGTCTGTATATTCAGCTCTTTATCTTCCATCATAGCGCATTTAGACTACAAATTTACAAATTTTCTCGCACCCCACAAAATAATTTAAGAATAATTTGATAAAAGTAGCAGATTTATAGACAAAAATCCTTCGTAGTTCGTGTTGATAGTATGCGCATCGCCTTTCGCAGTGCAAATATGAGCATAAAAATAAAAAAAGTCCTACATTTCGATGATTTTTTTCATACTTGTCGCATATTTTAGCCCTCCACACCTTAGGTGTTTGCCGCGAAACACCTAAGGTGTGACATAGTGTGACACCTTAGGTATGACCGAAGTAACACCTAAGGTGTGAAGACCTGAAATATGCGTTGAAAGCAGCTGTGATTAGGTTTTATAGAAACTAATAAAAAATATTGGGACTATAAAAATTTTTTTTGAAAAAAGCAGGACTTTTTTTCTGTTTTTGCTCATATTTGCGCGCGCAGGCGCCCATGCCCGCGCTTTTAATAAGGTGTCGAGGCATATACCATTTACCATTTACAATGTACAATTTGGGCTTTTGTTGAGAAGAAATGCCGTCTGAAACATTCACAATTAGCCGCCGACAAGCCGAAAAGCGTCAATGTGCTTCGAGCCAGTTCTTGCCCCAACCTGCGTCGGCAATGAGTGGCACAGACATCTCGCAAGCCGATTCCATCTCGTGACGTACAATCGTTTCTACCTTTTCGCGCTCCTCTGGATACACGTTGAAGTTGAGTTCGTCATGCACCTGAAGAATCATCTTTGAGCGCAGTCCTTCCTCAGCAAACCGCTTGTGAATGCGTATCATAGCTATCTTGATGATGTCGGCTGCCGTTCCCTGGATAGGTGCATTTATGGCGTTTCGCTCGGCGTAACCGCGCACGACCGAGTTCTGACTGTTAATATCAGGCAGATAACAGCGGCGGCCAAACATGGTCACAGCATATCCGTGGTCGCGTGCCATCTGTTTCGAAGTCTCCATGTAAGCCTTTACTTTCGGGTATGTTGCGAAGTATTCGTCGATGAGTTCCTTTGCCTCGCCGCGGCTAACTTGCATGCGCTCAGCAAGTCCGAAGGTCGTGATGCCGTAGATGATACCGAAGTTTGCCGTCTTTGCCTTGCGGCGTTCGTCGGCGGTGACGTCTGCCATCGGCTTCTTAAACACTTTCGCAGCGGTCGCAGCATGGATGTCGTGACCTTCGCGGAAGGCTTCGATAAGGTTCTCATCGCCACTCAGATGTGCCATGATGCGGAGTTCTATCTGCGAATAATCGGCTGAGAAGAACAGGCAACCGTCGTCAGGGATGAACGCCTTGCGCACCTCCTTGCCGTTGTCGTCGCGTATCGGGATGTTTTGGAGGTTAGGATTGCTCGAACTGAGGCGTCCGGTCGCTGTTACGGCTTGGTTGAAACTGGTGTGGATATGCCCTGTGGCAGGGTTGATAAGCTTTGGCAGTGAGTCGATGTAAGTAGATAGGAGCTTCTTGTATCCGCGATAATCGAGTATCTTTTCCACGACGGGATGCTTGCCTTTTAGGTTCTGGAGCTCTTCCTCGGAGGTTACATACTGCCCTGTCTTAGTCTTTTTTGCCTTTTCAACAATCTTCAGTTTGTCGAACAATAGTTCACCTATTTGCTTTGGCGACGAGATGTTTAGCTCTCCTCCAGCCACCGCACGAATCTCGTTTTCTATTTCGTTCATCTTTGCATTGAAGAACTTTGCTGACGCTGCAAGTGACTCTGTGTCAATCTTTACGCCAGCCATCTCCATGTCAGCAAGCACAGGCATTAGTGGCATCTCGATGTCGTGGAAGAGATTATAGACTCCGTCTTGCTTCATCTTTGCTTCGAGTGCCGTGCGTGTTTCGTCGGTGTTCGGCACTGGAGGGTAGTGTACGGATGAATTGATGACGTAGTTTGCCAGCATGATGTCGAACATGCCGCACTTCATTTCCTTGCCTTTTTTCTTCTGTTCGATGATGGTTTTCTTCAAGTCATAGCCTATAAGAGTGAAGTTTTCGTCTTGCAGTTGCTCGTCGGTTTTGTTGTCTAAGTTTGAAGCAGGCGATGGCACTTCAACCGCTTGCGCAAAGAGTGGCAAATCGCCAAAGTCGTCTTGCTTCTCTTGAGGCTTTGCATCGGTCTGCTCGTCTGATTCTAACATGCTAAAAAGGTCGATTTCACCAGCAGATTTGGTTGGTGGCGCTGCCTTCGGTTTTCCCTTGATGAGCTTCTGCTTTAGGCTGAAAAATTCGAGTTCATCAAACAATTTTGCAAGTGCTTCGTCGTTTGCCGGCTTGCGTTTCAGCTCGTCAAGGTTGAGATCGACGGGCACGTCTTTTACGATTGTCACAAGCTTCTTTGAAAGATGTATGTTGTCGATGTTGCTTTCAATCTTCATCTTTAGCGCACCTTTCAGTTTATCGGTGTTCTGAAGCAGGTTCTCGATGCTTCCGAACTGCGCTATCAACTGCGTGGCAGTCTTTGGCCCGACGCCAGGACAGCCAGGGACATTGTCGGATGCATCGCCCATAAGACCTAAGAGGTCTATTACTTGGAGCGTGTTGTTGATGCCATGCTTCTCGCAGACTTCCTTTGGCCCGAGTATGTCGAAGCCGTTGCCGAAGTGTTGAGGCTTGAGCATCTTCACGTTGTCTTTCACCAACTGACCGTAGTCTTTGTCGAGAGTCATCATGAAGGTCTCAATGTCTGGCACTCGTGATGCCTTCTCGGCAAGCGTGCCAATCACGTCATCGGCCTCATAGCCGCTGATAAGGAAGATAGGTATGTTGTATGCCTTCAACACATCTTTTATTATAGGCACGGCAAACTTTATGTCCTCTGGAGTCTTCTCACGTTGCGCTTTATAGTTCGGGTCGAGTTCCATGCGGAAAGTTCCGTCGGTAGGGTCGA
Organism: Prevotellaceae bacterium; assembly: GCA_030536165.1. Lineage (GTDB taxonomy): Bacteria > Bacteroidota > Bacteroidia > Bacteroidales > Bacteroidaceae > Prevotella. Next base: position 3,570 of record JAUNQM010000121.1, read on the forward strand.
AAGCGACACCGATGTAGTCAGGGTTCATCTTGTGGAGAACGTCGTTGAGTGTGTTGACGAATCCAAACACAGCCGACGTGTTCTCGCCCTTGCTGTTGCGACGTGGGTTATTCAGTAAGCCATAGTACGCACGGTATATCATGGCGTATGCGTCGATGAGGATAAGTTTTTTCATAAAATTGTTTATTTTCGTAACGATGGAGATCCTGAATCAAGTTCAGGATGACGAGGGTTGTAATTTGTAATTGCAAAAGTACGAAAAAAAATAAACAAATGTTTATTCTTTGATAAAAAAACGAAAAGCATGCCCCGAATAACGTAAACTTTTAGTATCTTTGCAGCCGATTTCTAAAAATGGTTATAGTTTTTTTGGTTTTGGCTATAGTTTTTTTACCTATAATCCACAACCGATAACAAATAACCATAATGAAGAAAGTTTACATCAGAATGAGCGATACATCTATAATAAGACAACCTATCGAGAAGGAACTTGACGAATTCATTGCCATGTTCCGTGAATCTTTGTCACATTCCGAGGGAATGTTAAATCAGGCATTGACGCACATCCTCAACCGTGCAGGAAAGATGATGCGGCCGATGCTTGTATTGCTCATTGCAAAGAATTATAGCGAGGTTTCCGACGTTACACTCAATGGAGCACTCGGACTCGAACTGCTGCACACGGCAAGTCTTGTGCACGACGATGTGGTCGATGAAAGTCTTGAACGTCGCGGACAGCCGTCAATCAATGCTACATATAATAATAAGGTGTCGATTCTTGTGGGCGACTACATACTTTCCACAGCGTTGATCCGTATGGCAAAGACGCACAATAATGAGATTGTCAGCTATCTTGCCCAGCTCGGACGTGTATTGTCGCAGGGCGAGATAGACCAGCTTTCGAACATCACAAACCAAGAAATCAGTGAAGATGCTTATTTCAATGTGATTCGCCAAAAGACTGCTGCGCTGTTTGCTGCTTGTGCAAAGATTGGTGCTCTCTCGGCAAACGCCACGAAAGAAGACATTGACGACGCAGAGAATTTTGGAGAGACGCTTGGACTTATCTTCCAGATAAAAGATGATATCTTCGATTACTACGAGTCGGGAAAGATAGGCAAGCCTACAGGCAACGACATGATTGAAGGCAAGCTTACTCTCCCTGCAATTCATGCGTTGCTTTCAGTCGGCGACGAAGACATGATGGCACTGGCAAGAAAGGTCAAGGCTCGCACGATATCTCCCGATGAAATCGCACGTTTGGTTGATTTCACAAAGCAGAATAATGGTATTGCTTATGCTGAGGAAAAGATGGAGGAACTGAAAGCCAAAGCACAGCTATACGTGAAAAAATGCCGAGATGAACAAGTCAAGTCGGCACTTAATGAGTATCTCAATTACGTTATTGAGCGGAAGTATTAGACGGTTATTGGTTGTTGGTTTTAGGTTTATGGTTTTCTAGTTAATCTAGCTATTCTAGGAAACTTAGTATTTCTAGAGTTGCTAGCCCCACAACCTACAACCTATAACCTACAACCCACAATCCTTTAGAAGAACTTCACTTCTCTTCCTTCAAGTTCTGAGAGCAAGAGGTTGGCAAGGCGTGATGTTCCGAGTCGGAACCACTGATTAGTCAGCCACTTTTCGCCCAGCACTTCCTTCACAATCGTGTAGTAAGTGATAGCATCCATCACAGTATTTATACCACCGGCAGGCTTGAAACCAATCTGTATGCCTGTCTCATCGTAATATTCCTTTATTGCCTGACACATGACGTAGGCTGCCTCTGGGGTTGCAGAGACCTTTTCTTTGCCTGTAGAAGTCTTGATGTAGTCGGCACCGGAGTACATTGCAAGGAGCGATGCAGTCTTTATGTTCTTTGCTGTAACGATGTCGCCAGTCTCAAGAATGACCTTCATAGCACAGTCGCCACACGCAGCTTTCAGTTCGCTGATGTCATCGCAAACGCCCTGATAGTCGCCGCTGAGGAACTTGCCCACAGGCATCACGATGTCAATCTCGTTGGCACCGTCTTTAATGGCGAGTGCTGTCTCTGCCACCTTGACTTCGATTACTGCCTGTGATGATGGGAAACTTCCCGATACGCAAGCGATGTTAACGCCAGGAACGTCGAGCGTCTCCTTTACAACATTTGCAAAACAAGGATAAACGCATATTGTTGCAACGTGAGGAAGGTCAGGATAAGTGTTGTCGAAATCATTGACCTTCTGCGTGAAAGCCATAACACTTGTGTCAGAGTCGGTAGTCTTCAGTGTGGTGAGTTCCACGCTTCCCATGAGGAATTTCTTCACTTCGGGAGTGTCGTTCTCAGGAACCTTTTCGGTGAGAATAGTCTTTACTTTTGCTGCAATCTCGGCGTCGTTGAGCTCAAGATTGTACTTGCTTAATGCTTCTGAATAGTTTGCCATAGTTATTTGAGGTTAATTATTATACTGTTATCTTCTTGCGGATATAGGTAATTTAGAATATATAGAACATCAGTTTGATGCCTTTCGATTTGCAAAGATAATCTTTTTTTTCAAATTTTCCATTGAAAAGTGTAGTTTTTTGTTTACCTTTACGTCCAATAAGTGTAAACATCATTTTACAAAGACAAATGGAACGCAACGAAAAAGAATTTGCGAAGCTTATCAGAGAGCACAAGGGCACTATCTATACCGTGTGCTACATGTTCTCGAAAGACGAGGATGAGGTGAGCGACTTGTTTCAGGAAACTCTCATCAATCTATGGAAAGGATATGAGAAGTTTCGCGGTGACTGCAGCATGAACACGTGGATTTACCGCGTGAGTCTCAACACCTGCATCTCGATGGACAGAAAGAAAAAGAAGTTCAGCAAGAACGTACCTCTCGACATGAACGTGAACCTCTTTGAGGACAACGACAACGACACGAAGCAGATACGCCAGCTCTACGACCGCATCCACGCCCTCGGACCTGTGGATAGGGCGCTCATTCTATTGTGGCTCGAAAACATGAGCTACGAGGAAATAGGCGCCATCGTGGGCATATCGGTGAGCAACGTATCGACTAAACTCTTCCGTATTAAACAGAAACTTATGAATATGTAGAACAACTTTTAACTTCAATAGACATGGAAACCAACACAGAACTTGAAAAAATGCGTATGCAGATTGCGCTGCTCAACGAGAAACTCAATAAGGAAGAAATCGTGACCGAACGCATGCTGCGCAATACCACGAAGGACAAGATTTCGTCGCTCCGCATTTACCAATGGGCGGAATATCTTGCTGCATTGTTTGTGATTACGTTTGGATCACTGGTATTCAAAGACCTTGGCTGCTCCGATTTGTTCATCATCGTCACCGTGATATTCATGATTGTGTGCGCTGTGGCGACATTTATGATGCACCGCAAACTCAACAATGCCGACACCGCCAACGGTGATCTCTACACCGTTGCCCAGCTTGCTCGCAAACTGAAAAAGGACTACCACGACTGGCTCTACTTTGGCATACCGATGCTTATCCTATGGCTGGCATACTTCTCGTGGGAACTTTATAAGGCGAATAGCGACCAAGACTACGTCATCGGCATCTGTACCGGCGCGATTATCGGCGCAATCATTGGTGGCATAATTGGTTTGCTCATGCAGCGCAGGGCAAAAAGTACGCTTACCGACATCATTAACCAGATAGAGGAGTAGTCGATTAAACGGTGTTTCCGTCTTGCATATACACCTTATTAAATAACGCGCGCGTACGTGCATGCGTGCGCGCGTTATGAGTCAAGAGTGAGAAAAAGTCCTGCTTTTTGTGATTTTTTTCGAATAGTCACGATAAATATTATAGATACTATAGAATGTGCACCGTAGGTTGTTTTAAGGCATATTTTAGCCCTCCACACCTTAGGTGTAACCACTACTAACACCT
>JAUNQM010000122.1 GCA_030536165.1 Prevotellaceae bacterium
CTGAGGTGTTACGACCCCTCACACCTAAGGTGTTGCACGCAAAACACCTAAGGTGTGAAAAGCAAGGGAAAACGTAGAGTCTCTTATCCTAATTTCGCACAAAGAATAAAGGTATGAATCGAAGCTCCATTTTAGCAATTTTGCTTTCGTTACCATTGATGGCATCGGCGGGTATTCCTGATAGTGTGTATGTGCGTCCGTATGCCCTTGATGGTGGAGATGGATTGCGTCTTGAATGGAGCACATCGCAGCAGCAATGGTCGCAAGTCTATGACGGAACGCTCCTCGGTAGCGATTATGGCGCTTGGGGACGAGACAAGAAACTCTATGCTCCTTCTATTACAAAGGGGCGTGATGGTAGTTATGTCATTGTCTTCCAGTTGCGTGCCAATGGTAATGTTAACCAGTTTGGTGTCACAACTACCCGCGATTTCATACACTATCGTCCGCAGGATTATCCCTATATGGTAGGGCTGAAAGAGGTAAAGAACCCTATTGTCACATGCAGTCAAGGCGTTTACCGCGTCACTTTCGAGAGTGAGGGCAAAACCTATGTTACCACATCGTCCGACCTCGTACACTTCACTTTGCCACAACCTACCGACACACCGAACGCTACGCTTCCTACACGAGTGCCGTATGTCACCATTGAGGGCATACGTGCTGCCAAGCAGCTTTCTTTTAAGCGTAGTGAGTTGTACAACGAAAGTGCTGCTGACGATGCTCGTCGCTTTGAGGGCTTGCAGAGTGTGACGGCAGATATTGCCGTCGATGCATCTGCTGCCAAGCCTATCAGCGATAAGCTTATGGGCATCTTCTTTGAGGATATCAACTATAGTGCTGATGGGGGGCTGTATGCTGAATTGATACAGAACCGTGACTTCGAATACTCTGCGCGCGACCGACGCGAATGGCATGCGCTAACGGCATGGTCGCTGAAAGGAGATGGGGCAACGCTTTCGATAGAAACGCATAATCCGATTCATGTAAATAATCCACACTATGCTGTGCTCGACGTAAAGTCGCCTTCCGATGCAAAACTTGTCAATGAAGGTTATGATGGCATCACTCTCCGCAAAGGGGAAAAGTATGATGTGTCTGCCTTCCTGCGTCAAATAGAGGGAAAGTCTGGCAAGGTGAATGTTTTTCTTGAAGAGGACGGCAAGGTCGTAGGCAAAGCTACAATCTCTGTCCATGGTAAAGAATGGAAGCAGAAGAAGGCTGTTATTACAGCTACATCCGACTGCCATCATGCCGTGCTTTCGCTGCAGCCGACGACTGTAGGTAAGTTGGCGGTTGATTTTGTAAGTCTATTCCCACAGAATACTTTCCACGGACATAAGAATGGCTTGCGTCGCGATTTAGCCGAGACGCTTGAGGCACTGCATCCTAAGTTTATGCGTTTCCCAGGTGGTTGTGTTGCTCATGGCAATGGCCTTGACAATATTTATCGCTGGAAGGAAACCATCGGTCCGCTGTGGGAACGTAAGTCACAGCCTAACCTGTGGGGTTACCACCAATCGCGTGGACTTGGTTATTATGAGTACTTCCAATTCTGCGAAGACTTGAAGATGGAGCCGCTGCCAGTTTTGGCTGCAGGAGTGCCATGCCAAAACAGTTCTGTAGGTGGAAATGGTCAGCAAGGGGGAATCCCAATGGCAGACATGCCTGCTTATATACAAGACATTCTCGACCTAATCGAGTGGGCAAACGGTGATGCAAAATCAACAGAATGGGGACGTAAGCGCGCTGAGCAAGGGCATCCAAAGCCGTTTAACCTTCACTATATCGGCATCGGTAATGAGGATTTAGTCTCTCCTACGTTTGAGGAACGCTATCTGATGATTATCAAAGCCATCAAGGAGAAGTACCCTGATATAATTGTCTGCGGTACGGTGGGTCCATTCTTCGAGGGAAGCGACTATGAACGTGGGTGGCAGGTGGCTGCAGATAACCATATCGATATGGTCGATGAGCACTATTATGTTGCGCCAGCGTGGTATATGTATAATCAAAACTTTTACGACCAGTACGACCGCACATCAAGCAAAGTGTATCTGGGTGAGTGGGCAGCACACGGGCGTGGACGTGTCAGCACCATTGAGACAGCGCTTGCCTGTGCCTTGCACTATTGCTCGCTTGAGCGCAATGGCGACATTGTGAAGATGTCAAGCTATGCTCCACTGCTGGCAAAACACGGACACACACAGTGGAACCCTGACCTCATCTATTTTAATAATGAAGGAGTGTTTCCTACCGTTGATTACTGGGCACAACAACTGCATGGTGCATACGCAGGCGATATCTATCTTCCTAGTACCATCTGTGCTAACGAGCAACGGCATGGAGTGAACGAGCGCTTGGCTGTTTCAACGGTAAAGGATAGCCATACGGGTCGTACATGTCTCAAGGTGGTCAACATGCTGCCTATGCAAGTCAATGCGCGTTTGCATCTTGGTGAGGAACTCATGCCAAACGGCACAAAGTCGTTTAAGGCTCATATACTAACTGGTGCTTATGACAGTAAAGAAGCTAAGGTAGCGGATATAGAGGTGAAGATAACAGACAATATGCTAACCATCCCGCCTTATTCTTTTATAGTAATAGAGATGAACTAAGTTTTGCAGTTTGACTCTATTAGTTACTACTTTCTTTTATTGGCAGCGCAATAGTGGTAAACAGATTGTTCCTATATCTTTTTGTATATGATGAGATAGGGATGTCACCCTGTCCTAAAATTTATCGTCACTACGCGACTCTTGTTTTTTCCCTTATAATAAAAAGGTGTACCACATTGCTGTGATACACCTAATAGTTTGTAGCCTTAAGCCTACTACTTTAGTCGGCAAGCTTTGCCTTGATGAACTCGCGATTGAGGCGTGCGATGTTTGCGATGCTTTCGCTCTTTGGACATACGGCTTCACAAGCACGAGTGTTTGTGCAGTTACCGAATCCAAGTTCTTCCATCTTAGCCACCATTGCCTTTGCGCGCTTTGCTGCTTCAGGTCTTCCCTGAGGGAGAAGTGCGAGCTGGCTGACCTTTGATGCTACGAAGAGCATTGCTGAACCATTCTTACATGCTGCTACACATGCTCCGCAACCGATGCAGCTTGCGCAATCCATTGCTTCGTCTGCGTTCTGCTTAGGGATGAGGATAGCGTTAGCATCCTGCGCCTGACCTGTGCGAACTGTGTTGTAGCCGCCTGCCTGGATAATCTTATCGAAAGCGCCACGGTCAACCATGCAGTCCTTGATTACAGGGAATGCAGCAGAGCGCCAAGGTTCAACTGTGATGACGTCGCCGTCGTTGAAGCGACGCATGTAGAGCTGACATGTTGTAGCGCCACGTTCAGTTTTGCCATGAGGAGTTCCGTTGATGTAGAGAGAGCACATACCGCAGATGCCTTCGCGGCAGTCGTGGTCGAATACAAATGGCTCTTTGCCTTCATTGATCAATTCCTCATTGAGGATGTCGAGCATCTCAAGGAATGATGTGTCGTCTGGAATGTTCTTCATTTCATGAGTATCGAAGTGACCCTTTTCCTTAGGACCATTCTGCTTCCAGTACTTCAGTGTAAATGATATGTTTTTAGACATAGTTTTATTGCGATTTTGAAGACCCTCTTTCTGCCTCTCCCTTGAAATGGCGAGGAGTATGTACTCCCTGCCCTGAAAGGGAAGGGTTGGGGATGGGTCCTTAATTCTTATAATTACGTGTTTGTACCTTTATAGCTTCATATTCCAGAGGTTCCTTGATGAGTTCAGGCTCATTGTCTTCGCCCTTGTATTCCCAGCAACCTACATAGAAGTAGTTTTCATCGTCACGCTTTGCTTCGCCTTCTTCTGTCTGGTATTCCTCGCGGAAGTGACCACCGCAACTTTCGTTACGTGAGAGTGCGTCGTGAGCTACAAGTTCACCCATGAGGAGGAAGTCACGGAGGTGGATAGCCTTGTCAAGTTCGATATTGAGACCTTCTTTCTCGCCTGGGATGAAGAGGTTGTTCCAGAATTCCTTGCGGAGTTCGCGGATGAGCTTGATACCTTCCTTCAATCCTTCAGCTGTACGTCCCATACCAACGTGTTCCCACATGATGTGACCGAGTTCCTTATGTATAGAGTCAACGCTTCGCTTACCCTTGATAGCCATAAGCTTGTCGATACCGTCCTGAACAGCCTTCTCTGCCTCTTCGAATTCAGGCATGTCTGTTGAGAGACGTGGCCAGATAGCTTGGTCAGCGAGGTAGTTCTGGATAGTGTAAGGCAAAACGAAGTAACCGTCTGCCAGACCTTGCATCAATGCAGAAGCACCGAGGCGGTTTGCACCGTGGTCAGAGAAGTTACATTCACCAATTGCAAACAATCCAGGTATTGAAGTCTGGAGTTCATAGTCAACCCAGATACCACCCATTGTATAGTGTACGGCAGGGAATATCATCATTGGAGTCTCGTATGGGTTCTCGTCGGTGATTTCCTCATACATGTCGAAGAGGTTGCCATAGCGCTGTGCTACGATGTCCTTGCCGAGGCGTTCGATAGACTCAGAGAAGTCGAGGAACACTGCAAGACCAGTATTGTTTACGCCGAATCCCTTGTCGCAACGCTCTTTAGCTGCACGTGAAGCAACGTCGCGTGGAACGAGGTTACCGAATGCAGGGTAGCGACGCTCAAGATAGTAGTCGCGATCTTCTTCAGGAATATCCTGACCCTTGATTTCTCCACGCTGCAGACGCTTTGCGTCTTCAAGCTTCTTTGGTACCCAGATACGTCCGTCGTTACGCAGAGACTCTGACATAAGTGTCAACTTTGACTGCTTGTCGCCGTGAACAGGGATACAAGTTGGGTGAATCTGTACGTAAGAAGGGTTTGCAAAGTAAGCACCCTTGCGGTAGCATGCGATAGCTGCAGAGCAGTTACATCCCATTGCGTTTGTTGAAAGGAAGTAAGTGTTGCCGTAGCCACCAGTACCTATAACGACTGCATTAGCTGAGAAGCGTTCGAGCTTACCAGTAACGAGGTTCTTAGCGATGATACCACGTGCACGACCGTCGATGATGACAACGTCTTCCATTTCATAGCGAGTGTAGAGCTTAACCTTGCCGGCCTTTACCTGTGCTGACAGTGATGAGTAAGCACCGAGAAGGAGCTGCTGACCTGTCTGACCCTTTGCATAGAATGTACGGCTTACCTGTGCGCCACCGAATGAACGGTTAGCAAGCATGCCACCATATTCACGTGCGAAAGGAACACCTTGTGCCACGCACTGGTCGATGATGTTGTTACTTACTTCAGCCAGACGATATACGTTAGCCTCGCGAGCACGATAGTCACCACCCTTTACTGTGTCGTAGAAGAGACGATAAACAGAGTCGCCATCGTTCTGATAGCACTTTGCTGCGTTGATACCACCTTGTGCTGCGATTGAGTGAGCACGACGAGGTGAGTCCTGAATACAGAAGTTCAATACGTTGAACCCCATTTCGCCGAGTGATGCTGCTGCAGATGCACCTGCAAGACCAGTACCTACTACGATTACATCGAGCTTGAGCTTGTTCTTAGGGTTTACAAGACGCTGATGAGCCTTGAAGTTAGTCCATTTCTCAGCGACTGGACCTTCAGGGATTCTTGAATTTATCTGATTTGCCATAATTCGATTCTTATTTAATTATTAAGCACAACAAGCATGGCAGCAAGTGCAGAGGCTTGGAGCAATTCCAGTTGCAAAAGCAACAACTACAGCGAGGAAGCATGCCATGAGAATAGTAACGTAAACAATACCGATAACCTTCCAGCGGCAGAACCAAGTCTTGCCGTTCCATCCGAAAGTCTGCATTGCGCTCCAGAATCCGTGAGTGAGGTGGAACCAGATGGCAGCAAGCCAAATGATGTAGAGCACGATGAATACAGGGTTGGTGAATGTAGCCTTGATGAATGCGAAGCCGTCAGTTGGTGAGAACTGTGCCTGAACGCCGATGAGTTCAGCAAACATCATGTTGTACCAGAAGTTGTACAAGTGCAAGAGGAGTCCGAGAAGGACGATAATGCCGAGTACCAACATGTTTTGAGATGCCCATTCTACCTTTCCAGGTTTTTCGGTAATCTGATAGCGTTGAGTACCACGTGCTGCTCTGTTCTGCATTGTGAGCCAGAAGGCATAGACAATGTGAAGTACAGCCAAGAATGCAATGGCAAGTGTGCCTGCCAGTGCGTACCAGTTGGTTCCAAGCAGTTCGCATACTGTGTTGTAAGCCTCGCCTGAGAACAATGCAACGCAGTTCATTGCTGCATGGAAAGTCAAGAAAAGTATAAGACAGAATCCTGTTACTGCCATGATTACCTTTCTTCCGATTGTTGAATCAATTAACCACATAAATTTTTGTTTGATATTTGTAATTTTGTAAAAATAATATTGCCAATGGTCAAAAGCCGTGCAAAGGTACTAAATAATAATGAAATAAAGGTCAAAAAAGGGAAAAATGTTTGTTCTTTATCCTTTTTTTGACCTTTTATTGGTCGTTTCGGTGCCCAAAGTGGCCTCTGAAGCGATAGTTATTTTTGTGTTTCGTCCAGTTCTAACTCCTGTTTTGCGCGTCCGCCTTCGTAGTAGAACTTTACGCGTATGCGACTTCCTGTGCGATAGTTATACACTGTTGCCATGAAGTAGTCGCGGTATGTAGAAACGTCGTAGAATACCATTTCAGAGCCATCACGATATTCAAGATAGAGGTCACGGTTGCGAATGTACCAGTCAAAGAAATAGCGTCCTTCGAGTCGTTGGTACTCATCCTCGCGTTCCTCAACACCTGTGCCTACGCGCGACGTTGCAGATCCATTGGATGAGAAAGTGAAGTAACTATAATAATGTAATCCATAGTTGTCGTGTTCGCCAAGGTCAACCGACCAGGTTTTTTCTATCATTCCAGAGATGTCGAATCCAACTTCGTCGTCATCCTTTGTGCAACTGGAGAACATCGTAGCCGTCATTATGGCCATTAACAGATAGTATGCAAACTTTTTCATAATCGTATGTTTTTTGTTTTCTGACTGCAAAAGTAATAACTTTTTCCGTGATTTCCAAATGCATTCCCCTAAAACGTGTAGGAATTTTCCTAATTAGATGGAATTTACACGTGGCAAATATCACGTGTTGCATGCCGAAATTTGCATGCCTCTACACCTTATTTATAATATGCGCGCGTGCGCAGGTGCGCGCGCATTATGAGCATTTTTGCGGATTTTGTCCTGCTTTTTCGCGATTTTTTTCGTGAATTTTATCATCTTGGCATAATGTGCATCAGAACTATACTCAAGGCATATTTTAGCCCTTCACACCTTAGGGGTTTCTGCAGTCACTCCTTAGGTGTGAGGGGTGGTAACACCTCAGGTGTGACAAAGTTTACACCTCTGGTGTGGAGGCCTAAAAATAGCATCAAGTGCACTTTTGGTGAAGGTTGTGTTCGTTTTATAGACTCTATGGAAGTTAG
>JAUNQM010000369.1 GCA_030536165.1 Prevotellaceae bacterium
GTTTAGGGGTAGGCTTTCATTATCGCGTTATACATCTGGCGTGACAGGTAGCGACCGCCTTCGAATGTGATGTGTGTGAAGTCGTGACCTATGTAGCCTTTTTCAATATGCGTCTTCAGTCCTTCTTCGCCTCCCATCAGTTCGTAAAGGTTCATGAAGACCACATTGTTCTCTTTGGCAATCCGTTTCTGGCACTCAACCATGCGCTCAATTCCGCTCATCATGACCGTGTTACCGTCCTTGCGGTCGCCTCGCAATGGTATGCTTGCCACTACAATGGCGGCATCAGGATATGCCTCCTTTAGTTTCTGTATTGCTCGCCCGATGGCACGCGCATACATGTCGAACCATTCTTTTTTCAGTTTCGGCGAGTAGGAGTTGAGTCCGTATTGCAGTATTATGAGGTCGTATGGACGCAGTTTTCCAAACTCGTTCAGCGTGGTTTGAGGTATGGAAGCCAATCTCATGCCAGAGTTTCCACGCATGGCGAAGTTATCAATGGTCACACCTGTTGCGTGGTCGCACGTCACACCATAATATGTGGCGCCTATCGTGTCGCTGATTTCCCATTTCACATTGCGCATGGTGCGTCGTTCTTTATCCGTCGCCTCGCTGTCGTCATCTCTGTTAGCCACCTCGCCTTCAATCGTTCGGGGCTTTGCGCGACCCGTTGTAAGCTGCTGGATATGCTTATTGGCGGTCACGGTGAATGTCTCTGTGCCATAGGCAGATGTGGCGGTGACGGTTATGGCGTCGTGCGTCATGAGGAAAAGCGACGACTCGCTCCAGCTGCTTGTGTGCTTCTTGTATGGCGTCGAGTTGAGTGAAAGCCGTGCAAAGCCGCTTACCGTGAAGTATCGTTCTGCTATTCCTTGACGTTTCGTGTTGAAGCCTTCTTTGTCAATTGTCGCGTGCGAGTTGAAGCCGCTTTCCGATTGCTTGACTGTCGGGCGCTCTGAATTGGTTGTCGTCCCGCAGTCAATCCAGCCTGCGCCTGCACCGCCGAAGACATCTTGGAAGCGTTCGCGAAGGTCGCACGTCAGCAAATCGCTCTCCACGTATGAGTCGCCATAGAACGCGATGCGCACTGGACGCTCTTGATTCGGGATGTTTTGCAGTGCTTCGTAGAACTTTTGCAGACCGTGCTCGTTGTCGATAGAGTAGTCGTTGATTATTTCTACAGGCTTTTTCGGAAGCTTCTTCTTTGCTTTCGCGTGGTGCTCTTGAGTGTCCTCGGTGGCTAATCTGACTGTTTCGGGAGCGTCTTTCTTCTCAATGTCGCTGAACAATTTTACCGGCCGCATCTCATGCCCAAAGAGGGTGAAAGGCGGCAGGAACTGCAATGCAATGAGAATCACAACCACAATCCCCATCAATGCAAAGGCGCTGTATGCAGAACGTCGAAACTTCGTCACGCTAATATGTGCTTTTTATAGATTTTAGTCTATACTCGCTGCAAAGTTATGAAAAATTTTCGAAATCAGCGACTTTTCGGCCTTTTAAGTGATTAAGAATCGATGCTGCCATTCTTGTTTGCTTCATTCGATGCTATTTTCAGCCCTCCACACCTTAGGTGTTACGCGTGTCACACCTAAGGTGTCACCACCCCTCACACCTTAGGTGTTTCGATGCGAACACCTTAGGTGTGAAAGGCTGTTTTTATTGATGATAGCCATTTGATAAATGATTGCCGCAATATACCTTATTCTATTACGCGCGCGTGCAAATATGAGCCTTTCTTCGGGAAAAGTCCTGCTTTTTTGCAATTATTTTGCCCGATGCTCCAAATGTTTTATTTACGTCGAAGGAGATTCCG
>JAUNQM010000123.1 GCA_030536165.1 Prevotellaceae bacterium
TTTGACCTCGGCCCTGCTGAGAAGATATTTGGTCCAGGCGGTGTGAAGATTAAGACTCAGGGGACGGCTGAGATTAAACTTGGTGCAAACATAAAGAAGGTAGATAATCCTAGTCTGCCAATCAACAACCGAAACACGACTACCCTTGACTTCGACGAGAAGATAAACTTGAGCCTCAACGGTAAGGTTGGTGACAAGATGAATCTCAACCTCAACTACAACACGGATGCAACATTTGACTTCGATACGCAAAACCTAAAATTGAGGTATGAGGGTAAGGAGGATGAAATAATCAAATTGTTAGAAGGCGGTAATGTGTCGTTCCCATCAAACAACTCACTCGTACAGGGCGCAAGTGCTCTGTTCGGTGTGCGTGCTGATATGCAGTTTGGAAAACTGAAGTTGCAGACGGTTGTTTCACAGAAGAAATCAAATTCAAAGAGTGTGTCTTCGACTGGTGGAACTCAGTTAACTTCGTTTGAGATAGATGCGGCTAATTACGAGGAAAACCGACACTTCTTCCTTTCGCATTATTTCCGCGACAAGTATGATGCAGCTATGGCAACTTTGCCAAACCTTGCAACAGGTGTGCATATTACGAGAGTCGAGGTGTGGATAACCAACAAGACAGGAACGACAGCCAACTCACGAAGCATCCTTGCCTTTACTGATTTAGGTGAAAGTAAAAAGATTTTCAATGCAAACTGGATTTCTTCGGGTGGGCTTGAAGTGCCACGCAATGATGCTAACAACGAGTTTTCGACGATTGTAGGTCTTGACGGTGCTAGGAAGATAGACCAGGCAAGCAGTACATTAGATATGCTTTCAAAATTCTACGGAGGTATAGACTACGAGAAACTAGAGAATGCACGTCTGCTTTCTTCTAATGAGTATAAGGTTAACTCAGCATTAGGTTATATAACGCTCAACACCACGTTGCAGACAGACCAAGTGCTTGCAGTGGCGTACGAATACACATACGGCGGTGCAACGTATCAGGTGGGAGAGTTCTCAACCGACAATACCGATGCTTCACAATGCCTCTTTGTGAAGGCTCTACGAAATGTGAGCAATAATCCTAGTCAGGGCAACTGGAACCTGATGATGAAGAATGTATATTACCTTGCTTCCAACGTAGAGAAGGAGAAGTTCCGTTTCGATATCAAATACCAAAGTGACACGGCTGGCGTTTATCTTACCTACATACCTGACGCACGAACGAAAAGCACTACACTGTTGAAACTTATCAATGCCGACCGTCTGGACAATAACAATAAGTCGCATTCGAATGGCTACTTTGACTATGTGCAAGGCTATACGGTGAGTGATGGTCGTGTGTTCCTCCCAGCAGCAGAACCTTTTGGACGGTTCTTGTATGGAGCATTGCGTGACAAGGGACTTAACGATGCTGAGGCTCGCAAATACTGCTATTATGAGCTTTATGACTCGACTAAGACCGTAGCGAAGCAGATAGCAGAGAAGGATAAATATGTCTTTATGGGTCAGTATAAAGGCTCTAAGGAGAATGTCATTTCACTCGGAGCATACAATGTGCCGCGAGGTTCTGTGGTAGTAACAGCGGGTGGCGTGACGCTGACTGAGAACAGCGACTATACCGTTGATTATTCGGCTGGTGAAGTGACGATTATCAATCAAAGCATTATCGACGCAGGTACTAATATTAATGTGTCATCCGAGAGCAATACCGACTACGGACAGCAGAGAAAGACGATGGTCGGATTGAATTTCGAGTATGATTTCACAAAAGACTTCCAGATAGGAGGTACAATACAACACCTGTCAGAACAATCCCTGACAACAAAGGTGGCAATGGGTGCCGAGCCTCTGAAAAATACGATATGGGGCCTTAATATCAATTGGAAGAAGGAAAGTCAACTTCTTACAAATTTGCTCGACAAGATACCTTTCCTCCATGTAAGTCAGCCTTCGTTGATTTCATTCCAGGGAGAGTTTGCACAACTTATTGCAGGTACGGCAAGCGGGACACAGGATAACGCATCATACCTTGACGACTTTGAGAATACAAAGAATTGTATCGATATATCAACTCCATCAGCGTGGATGCTATCAAGTGTGCCTGCGAATGCTGACATACCAAACAGTGACGATAAGACTTCACTCCAGAGTGGATTCAACCGTGCTCTGATGTCGTGGTACTATGTAGATCCTTTGTTTACGCGCCGCAGTTCATCATTAACCCCAGCACATATCAAGAGTGACCTTGACCAGTTGTCGAATCATTATGTGCCCTAACCGCGACCTCAGCAGCTACAGCGGAAGCACGGCAACGCTCAATGTGTTTAATATGGCATTTTATCCAGATGAACGAGGTCCTTATAACTTTACAACATCACTTACAGATAAGGCGAAACTCCGCGAACCATACAATTCGTGGGGAGGTATGATGCGCCGCCTCGATACGAGCGACTTCGAGGAGTCGAACATAGAGTATGTGGAATTCTGGATGCTCGACCCATTCATTTACACAAACAAGACACCTGAGGCTAACCAGTATGGTGGCGATTTGTACTTTGACTTGGGTGAAATTAGCGAGGATGTGCTGCGCGATGGAAAGAAGTTCTATGAAAGTGGAATGCCTGTGGAAGATAATGCCACATTCGCTCAACTTGACAGCACACAGTGGGGTTATATTCCACGACAGGCTACCGTAACATACGCTTTTGCCACTTCGGCTGGTTCACGTGAGAAGCAGGATGTGGGTTATAATGGTTTGACCGACGTGCAAGAGCGCAATTGGCCAAGCTATCAGAACTTCCTGAACTATGTCAGGGCAAATGTGGTTGATAGCATAAAGAATGTTATCGAAGCCGATCCGGCTAATGATAACTACCACTACTTCCGCGGTAGCGACTACGATAGAGATACCCTTTCTATTCTTAATCGTTACAAGAGGATAAACATGCCGCAAGGCAACTCGCCTGACAGCGATAACCGAACAGAGAATTACGATACGTCATATAAGACGATGCCTGATATCGAGGATATCAATCAGGACTACACGTTGAATGAATATGAGAAGTTCTTCAGATACAAGGTAAGCATACGCCCGAACGATACTATTCTAGGAAGTAATTTCATCGTTGATAAACGAGAGGCAAATGTGACGCTTCGCAACGGAAACAACGAACACGTAACTTGGTATAAGTTCCGTATTCCTCTTGACCAATATGCACAGACGGTCGGTTCTATCACAGACTTCTCTTCAATACGTTTCATGCGTGTATTCATGAAGGGATTCACACGACCTATTGTCTTGCGTTTCGGTACCTTCGACCTTGTAAGAGGTGAATGGCGTACTTACGAACAGAACTTGTCAGGCACGACGGAGTCAGGACTCATCGAGGCAAGTGGCGTGAGCATAGAAGAAAACAATGATAAGACTCCTGTGAATTACGTCCTGCCTCCAGGCATCAGTCGTGTTGTTGACCCATCGCAGCCACAGCTTACCGAAAACAATGAGCAGGCACTCGACATTGTTGTCAAAAACCTTTCACATGGTGAGGCAAAGGCAGTGTATAAGAACACAACACTCGATTTGCGTAACTATAAGCGTCTGCAAATGTTTGTCCATGCCAATGCACTTGCATTGAACGATCCTTACTATACAAAACTCGACAAGGGGCAGTTGAGCGTATTCATCCGATTGGGAAGCGACTACAAGAGCAATTACTATGAATACGAAATACCACTGACGCTTACACCTGCTGGAACTTATAGCACTTATAGCTCTGCCGATTGCTACAAGGTATGGCCTGAAGAGAATATGCTCGACATAAAACTCAGCAAGTTTACCGATGTGAAGAAAGCACGCAACAAGGCAAAGAGTGAAAATAATGCTTCATATAATAAGGTGTTCTCAATGTATGATGAGGACAAAGAACAGAACAAGATAAGCATTATTGGTAATCCAACAATCGGCGAGGTCAAGACTATAGTAATAGGTGTTCGTAATAACGCTGCCGAAATAAAATCTGGTGAAGTATGGGTCAACGAACTCAGACTTCTTGAAACTAACAACGAAGGCGGTTGGGCTGCACAGGGCACACTTAACATGCAACTCTCCGACTTTGGAACTCTCAATGTGGCAGGAAAGATTGAGACTGAAGGTTTCGGCGGACTTGAGCAAGGCATTGCCGACCGTTCAAACGACAACTATTCACGCTATGATGTGACTGCCAATTTCGAACTCGGTAAGTTCTTCCCAGAGAAAGCAAAGGTAAGCATTCCTGTCTATTACTCAGTTTCAAAGGAAAAGAACAAACCGAAATATAATCCGCTCGACACCGATATGCGAATGGATGATGCACTCGAAAGCTATACTGGACACGAAAGAGATTCTATCGAGAGTATATCGATAACGAAAACAACCAACACAAACTTCTCTATATCAAATGCAAAGGTTGGCATCACGACCAAGCGCCATCCTATGCCTTACGACCCTGGAAACTTCACATTCAGCTATAGTCATAACCATAAGTACACATCGGGTGAGACAACGGTATATGAGAAAGAAGATAACTGGAGAGGAGCCTTGAACTATTCTTTCACTCCGGTTTATAAGACTTTTGAGCCTGCAAAGGGATTAAAGAGCAAGAGCAAATGGCTGGCTATAATTAAGGACTTCGGATTGAACTACCTGCCGCAGAACATTTCGTTCAACACCGAAATGACTCGCAGCTACTATGAACTGCAGGAGCGCGACATGGAAAATCTTAACGACCAGTTGCCATTGACATTCAGCCAACAGTTCCTCTGGAACCGTAACTTCACTATGCGATGGGATTTGACAAAGAACCTTCACATGAATTTCCAGAGTGCAACAAATGCCGAGATAGAAGAGCCATATACTCCTGTAAACAAAGACCTCTACCCTGAACGCTATGAGGCTTGGAAGGATTCTGTATGGCAGAGTATAAAGAACTTTGGCGCACCACTTACGTACCAGCAGATGTTCACGGCTTCATATCAGCTGCCACTCAATAAGATTCCTATCTTTGAATGGATATCGGCTGACGCATCTTACAATGCAAACTACAACTGGAATCGCGGTACTGAACGTGAAGATGGCTCTACGCTTGGAAATACGATAGGCAACAAGCGCGCACTTAATATCAACAGCAATCTCAACTTTGAGAAACTCTATAATCTTATACCATTCCTTGAGGCAACAAACAAGCGCTTCAGCGGTAGTGGCAATAAGAAGAACAATAAGGGGAACTCGCTTCTTCAAAAAAACACCAAAGGCAAGACTATTGCAGGCAAGGATGCTAAGGGCTCAAAGGATGACAAGAATGCAAAAGATGATAAGACAAAGGATTCTAAGGCTGCTAAGTTCTTTACGAAGGAAATAAAACTCTTCCCAGATTCGACAATAGAGGTCAATCACGGCAAGAAGAGCAAACGTCTTGTGGTCACGGCAAAGACTAAGGACGGCAAGTCTTACAATCTGAAATATAAAGTTGTTGATGAAAACAAGATAAAGATTAGGGGACGTGACAGTATTGACCTCAAACTGTCTGTTTCGGCAAAGGCACCGCTTGAAGAGAAGTCTTGGTACAAGATTTCCCAAAGTGTAGCACGAGTTCTGATGATGGTTCGTAACGCAAGCATCGCTTACCGAAACGACTATTCGATGACTCTGCCAGGATTCCTTCCTACAGTAGGAAAGGCATTCGGACAGAAGAACGTAGGTTCGGTTATGAGCCCAGGACTTGACTTTGCCTTTGGTATGACGGGAGATTCATATCTTGACCGCGCAATGGAAAACCATTGGCTGCTTGCCAACGACAGCGTTGCAACGCCTGCTGCAACCTCCCTAACCGAAGACCTCCAGCTTCGTGTCACTCTCGAACCTATCAAAGATTTCAAGATTGACCTCAACGCTTCGCGCACAATGACTAAGCAGAAGAGCATACAGTATATGTATGAAGGACGCCCTACGACTCAGAGTGGTACATTTACCATGACCACCATTAGCATAGGAAGTGCTTTCGAGAAGACAGGCGATGCTAACAACGGCTATCATTCTGCCACTTTCGAGAAGTTCTGCAATTCACTCGATGCTTTCCAGCGCCGTGTCGAGGCGCAATACGTAGGCGTCAACTATCCGCAGAACTCGTCGCTTGCAGGTAAGCAGTTCAATCCGACGGAAACACCTGACTATGGAACTATCTCCAAGTACTCTGGCGATGTAATGATTCCAGCATTCCTTTCGGCTTATTGCGGTGGTGGCGACGATCTTGACATCTTCCCGACCATCAAGCGACTGCTCCCAAACTGGACGTTCCGCTATAGTGGGCTTGGCAAGTTGCCGTGGTTCAGCGAACACTTCAAGAGCGTCAACATCAACCACTCCTACAAGAGCGTGTTTGCTGTAGGTTCTTACAGTTCCTTCAGTAGTTATATGGAATATATGAACGACCTCGGCTTCGTCAACAATGCAACCACAGGCCTTCCTGTGCCAAGCAGCATGTACAATATCTCTACAGTCAGCATAAACGAATCGTTTGCACCTCTGTTTGGAGTCGATGTTACCCTTTTGAATAATATGACGCTTAAGGCAGAATATAAGACAACACGAGTGCTCAACCTCTCCATGACCAGCGTTCAGATAAATGAAACTACAAGTAAAGACTGGGTGTTCGGCATGGGCTACCGCATACAGGATGTAAATCTCTTTGGTTACAACAAGAACAAGAAGGCTGCCCCGAAGAAAAAGACGTCAGGAAACGACGATGAGGCCAAGAGTAATTCAAAGTCATCTTCATCATCAAAGAATCAAAAGAATGCAGGAATGAAGCACGACCTCAACCTCCGTCTTGACTTCTCGTTGCGTAGTCAGGCAGCAATCATACGCGATATTGCAACAATGACCAGTGCAGCTAATAGCGGAAATAGTGCTCTTAAGATAGCCTTCAGCGCAGATTATACAATGTCGAAGCTCCTGACCATGAGCGCTTACTATGACATGCAAAAGAATACGCCATTGTTAAGCTCAAGTTCGTATCCACCCACGACCCACGACTTCGGATTAAGCATGAAGTTCTCACTTACGCGATAAAAGTTCTCGGCGTAGAACATGAAACCACGTAAATGCTCAAAAGTTAAAAAATTAAAAATATATCGGTTATCAATGGTCAATAATTAAAATTTTATTACCTTTGCATCCGCTTTTGAAAAGCATTAGAGGTGGACCTGTTAGCTCAGCAGGTAGAGCACATCCCTTTTAAGGATGGGGTCTTGGGTTCGAACCCCAAACAGGTCACTTTCTGCGCCCCAAGAGTGGGATATGATAAGGTGCCTTAGATAAAGTCTAAGGCGCTTTTTTTATGAGCGCGATAAATAGGTATTTATAGTTATTTAAAAGTATTATTCATTAGTGTCCAATAAAAATTGGACGAGTTAATAATTTAATCAAATAGTCCC
>JAUNQM010000124.1 GCA_030536165.1 Prevotellaceae bacterium
AATGGTAAATGGTAAATTACCTGATTCCTCTTGCATTGAGGGCTGCGGCATAACGATGCGCGTTAGCTAAGTGCTCGGCACTGGTGACAGCGAAATTGTGGTAGCCAGAGAAATCTTCCTTCGCACACATATAGATATAGTTGTGATGCTCATAGTTCAGCACCGCGTCAATGCTTTCCTGCGATGGGACACGGATAGGTCCAGGTGGCAGACCTGCATACATATAGGTGTTGTAAGGGCTGTCGGTGGTGAGCATTGAGTTGAGGATGCGGCGTATTCCGAAGTCCTGCATGGCAAACTTGACCGTAGGGTCGGCTTGCAGTTTCATGCCCTTGAGGTATCTGTTGTAGTAGAGCCCTGCTATTGTAGGCTTCTCGTCGGTCTTGTTTGTTTCTTCGTCAACGATGCTGGCAATAGTTGCCACCTGTGTCTGTGTCAGTCCCATAGCCTTTGCCTTTGCCTGTCTTTCCGATGTCCAGAAGCGGTCGTACTCCTGTCGAATGCGTTGCAGAAGCTTTTCAACAGACACGTTCCAATAAATATCATAGGTATTTGGTATGAACATTGACGGAATTGTCTCCTTCGTGAAGCCTAACGAATTAAGCACTGATGAGTCAGACAACGCTTCGGCAATCGCGATGCTATCGCACATCAGCGACTGCGAAAGGCGGGCAGCCATCTGTGGCATGGTGCGCACTGACGGCACGGTGAGCATAGTTGGCTCTTGCATACCACCACGCAACTTACGAAAGAGCTTGAAAGCACCTTCGTCGTTGATTTGGTAGCGACCACTCTTTATGTGCTCTGGATAGGATGTGTGGCTTACGAGTGTCTTGAAAGCAGAGAATGGTATGGCGTTGGCTAGTGGCTGAAGTTTGCTATAGACAGTATCAATGTTGTCGTTGTCATCAATATAGACATACTGCGGTTCATCGCTCGAATTGAACGAAGAAGAGAATCCATACAAGACAGCAGCGGCTGCACATGCCAAGCAGATAAGGATTGCAATTAGGTATTTCATTGCTTATTGTGGTTATTGTATTCTTTGTTTTCTATAACATTTCATCATCCATTAAAAACGAATCAAGCAATAATTCGTCGTCTATGAGAGAGTCAACAAGAAGCGTATCTACTGGTTCATCGACAAACATCATGTCTTCCTCGCTCATCGGAGGGAAATGACCATGGTATTTGCCGAAAGCACCACTATGGAAAACGCGGCTGAGGAAGTCTGCGCATATAGGCAATGCCGTGCGTGCGCCTTGCCCTTGTCCGTTGCGGAAGTGGATGGAGCGATACTCCCCTCCTACCCATGCGCCGCAGACAAGGTTATGAGTGACACCCATAAACCATCCGTCGGAGTTGTTGTTTGTTGTTCCTGTCTTTCCACCGAAATCGGTGTCGCTTACATTACCTATATAATTAAGGAGTGAGTGCGATGTTCCGTTCGGATTCTGCACACCGCCCATCAGCATCTGCTGCATGAAACCTGCAGTTCGCTTTGGCAAAACCTGAGTCTTCTCGACTGGCGCGTCATAGATTACCTTTCCATCGGCATCCTCTATCCTTGTGACAAGTATCGGCGTAACCTTTGCGCCGCCGTTTGCTATGGCACTGTAGGCTCTTGCCATATCGATAAGTTTCACGTCGGATGCACCGAGGCAAAGCGATGGCGTCGCATTGAGTTTGGTTGTGATACCCATCTCGTGGGCTGTATGTGCGATGGATGAGACACCGACTTCCTGTCCGAGTTTCACTGCCACGGAGTTGATGCTTTGTGCAAACGCGTTCTTCAAAGTCATACTGTCACCGCTGAAACTACCATTTGAATTTGATGGAGTCCAATAGCGAGAACCCCCATTTTCATCAACCCGTATTGTTACTGGCGAGTCTGTGCGTCGGTCGAGCGGAGTCAGTCCTTGATTGAATGCCTCTGTATAGACAAAGAGTTTGAACGTGGAACCTGGCTGACGCTCGGCTGTCACCTTATCGTACTGCCATGACTTATAATCCACATCACCTACCCATGCCTTCACATAGCCATTGTTTGGGTCGATGGCAACGAAGCCACAATGCATGAAGCGGCACATGTAGTTGATGGAATCGACCAATGAAAGGTTTTTCATCACCTGACCATTATATGAGAACACCTTTGTCTGATGAGGTTTGTTGATGTAGTATTTCACCGAATCAGGATTGTCAGGGAAGATGCGCTCCAGTTCCTTATAGTAACTGGTCTTCTTCACGAGTTCATTGACGAGATTCGGCTGTTCCTTTGACCACGGTTGCGTATTGCCCCAATGAGCATTGAAGTCTGCCTGCACGCGTCGCATGTTTTTCTGCACAGATTCCTCTGCAAACTTCTGCATGCGCGAGTCGAGTGTGGTGTATATCTTCAGCCCGTCTTCGTAAGGGTCAACGCCTGCCACTTCACACCACTCCTTGATGTCGTTTGCCACTGCATCGCGGAAATAATGGGCAAAGTTGTCGTTGCCTTCATCTGGATGATAGTCAAGCGTAAGTGGAAGTTGCTTCATGGAATCACACTCCTCACGGCTGATGTAATCCATGTTACACATGTTGTCGAGCACTATGTTGCGACGGTTGTGGCTGTTCTCTGGGTTCAGTACAGGATTGTAGAATGTCGTTGCCTTTAGTATTCCCACCAGCACTGCAGCTTCCTCGGCACGGAGTTCTTTCGGTGTCTTGTTGAAATACACCTTGCTCGCTGTGCCTATTCCGTATGTATTGCTGCCGAACTCAACCGTGTTGGCATACATATTGAGTATTTCGTTCTTGCTGTAGAACATCTCCAGCTTCACGGCTGAAATCCATTCCTTAGTCTTGATGATGAGCATGCGCAGCCCTGGCACTCGCCCTAAGAGACCAGTGGAATAGTTGGAGCGCACGCGATAGAGGTTCTTCGCCAACTGCTGCGTGATGGTCGATGCTCCACGCGGATGCCCATGCACAATCATATCCTTGAATGCTGCGCCAACGCCATAGAAGTCTATGCCATGATGCTCGTAGAATCGTTCATCCTCTGTGCTGACCAATGCCTGCCAGAACACAGGGTTGATGTCGCGGTACTTTATCGGCGTGCGGTTTTCATAGTAGAACTTGCCTATCATCACACCGTCCTCGCTGTAAATCTGCGATGCGTTGTTGCTGTGAGGATTCATTATAAGTTCGGTCGATGGTATCTTGCCAAACAGCCCGAACAGATTATAATTGACCGACAAGATAAACGCCACGATGGCGAGGAACGTGTATAGCAATATCTTCGCAGATAGAATAAGACCTTTCACTTTCTTACTCTTTCCTTTATTTATATTGTCAGTCGATTGCTGTTTCATTTCCCTAATTTAGTTTTTCATTGATAAACTCCATCACTCTTGCACGGTCATTTGGATTAAACCAATGTATGTCTTCGTCGCGCTTGAACCATGTCAGTTGCTTCTTGCAATAGACTCGTGTGTTCTTTTGTATCCTGCTCACAGCCTCGTCGAGTGTCCACTTTCCGTCGAAGTAGTTGAACAGTTCCTTGTACCCGACTGTATTAAGAGAGTTAAGTCCACGCTTCGGATAGACGCTTCGTGCCTCCTCAATCATACCGTTGGAAATCATGTTGAGAGTGCGGAGGTTTATTCGCTCGAACAATTCTTCACGGTCTCGGTTCAGACCAATCTTCACTATACGGAATGGTCGTTGTTTCTTTTCCTGCCTCCGAAGTGAAGTATATGTCTGCCCCGTTATGCTGCATATCTCAAGCGCATGAATTATTCGCCGTGGATTCTTGCGGTCAACAATGCTGTAATACTCTGGGTCGCGCATCGCAAGTTCAGCAAGCAGAGGCTCAAGACCTTCCTTTTCATAGCGGCTGAGCAATGTAGTTCGCGTGGCATCATCAACGGTTGGTATCTCGTCGATGCCATTGCACACAGCATCAATATACATCATGCTTCCGCCAGACAGCAATGCCACATCGCTTTTCTCAAATAGTTGCCCAAGCAATGTCATCACTTTTTCTTCGTAGAGCGATGCACTGAAGTAGTCTTCAAGTCCAAGTGTCCCTACGAAATAGTGAGGCACTTCTCTCATCTGCCTTTGTGTAGGCGCTGCCGTACCGATAGGAAGTTCGCGGTATATCTGCCGTGAGTCTGCATTGATGACTGGTATGCAGTACCGCTTCGCCACCTCAATGCAAAGGTCTGTCTTCCCTACCCCAGTGGGTCCAAGTATGACAAGAAGAGTTTTCATTTACGTTGCAGGTGTAACATTGTATCTTCTCTGCAAAGCCACAAGTATGCTTCGCTCTGCCATTGGAGAAAGACCTCGGAATACCGTGTAACGTTTTAATTCATCGAGAGGCATTTCTAATAAAAGCTTGGCAAGACACTCGTCGGCAAAGGAGTTTGAAACTACGTTGACATTTGTGAAGTCAAGGACAATCCTTGCTTCTCCATGAAGCATCGGACGGATTTTCTCACGTAGTTTTTTCCCCATATCACGTGTGCCGAAATCCTTACCGTAATCCTCAAATCTGAATGTATCTGTTTCCTTCCCGTCAAACCATAATGACTCAAGTCCGTCAGTATCAATAAAAGCTTCGTTGTATTGTTCTTCTGCATCAGTGCGATGATTAACAACGTCATTCGGGTCTATATCTTTTGAAGTGCTTAGCTCCATATATATTATTGTCCCTTGCCAATAGTCGTCCTCTACAACTGAAGTATCATTGTCCTTGCTGACAAGCTTATGATTTCCGGAATGAAGAATAAAGTTCAGACCTATATTCTTCATCAGCCGTGATGTAGCGTAAAGTCCGAAGCCCATGCCCTTACCGTCTGTCACGCTGTCCTGCAGGCACATCTTCAGTGCGTCTGCCTCTCCCACATCTTTATACTGTTCGTTCTCGGCAAGCGACTGACGAATACCCATGCCATCATCGGCGACAAGAAGTCGTAGCGTTTCCTTCCCTGCATCAAAATAAGTTATTGCCGTGCCAAGAGGTTTGCCAGAATGGATGTGCACATTATCAAGTATTTCATAGAAGCAATAACTCAATGCCTGCAGCACACTTACTTCAATCTCAAAATGAGAAGTCAGCGCTGTAAAGACATGCTGATATACATCATTCAATGTATGAGCATCAAAGACATCAATAGTGACATCGTCTATTCCCTTGAAATATTGCTTTAGAAGGAATGATACATCCATAGTAATTCTTATGACTTTTGTCTAACTTAATCCTCCAACAACGATCTCCTATCTGATTATTCCGCGTTCTGAGTTGCGGATGAAGTCGAAGATGTAGTTCACCTCATCGGATGGTGTAACTGTCAGTTTGGCCTCTTCAATGCCTTCTTTTAGGATGCCTTTCGAGTAGATGATGCGGTATGTATCGTGAATACTTGTAATTTTTTCGCGGTCAAAACCACGGCGACGCAAGCCTACGAGATTAACTCCTGCATACTTAATTGGTTCCTTGCCGGCAATTATGAACGGAGGTATATCCTGCGACGTGCGGCTTCCACCTTGTATCATAACGTAGCTGCCGATGTGGCAGAACTGATGAATGAGCACGTTTGCACTGACGATTGCAAAGTCGTCAACGACAACCTCGCCAGCAAACTTCGTGCCGTTACCAACAATACAGCCATTGCCTATCACGCAGTCGTGAGCCACATGAACCGTTTCCATAAGAAGGTTATTGCTGCCCACAACGGTCTTGCCCTTCGATGCTGTGCCGCGGCTAATAGTCACGTTCTCGCGTATGCTGTTGTTGTCACCTATGATGCACACCGTGTCTTCGCCCTTGAACTTAAGGTCCTGAGGCTGTGTACTGATGCTTGCTCCTGGGAAGAATGTGTTTCCATTGCCGATGCGTGCACCATAGTGAATGGTCACACTATTCATCAACGTATTGTTCTCGCCAATCTCAACATTCTTGTCAATATAGCAGAAGGGACCGATTTTGCAACCGTCGCCTATCTTTGCTTCGGGATGGACAAACGCCATCGGACTGATTTCTGTCATTTTCTCTCTTGAAATTAAAAACTTGTTATATAAACGGTGCAAAGTTACGAATAAGTGAGCGAAAAACAAAATTTATTTTGGTTTTTCCGAGCGAGAGTAATTTCGGCGAAGCCAAAGTTAGTGCAAGTTGAGCGAAATACAAAATAAAAAGCAAGTTTTTTATTCTACATTATTGAGTTGAAGGCTATTTTAGCCCTCCACACCTAAGGTGTAAAAACTGTTACACCTTAGGTGTCACCACCCCTCACACCTGAGGTGTTACTTAAGTCTCACCTTAGGTGTGAAGGGCAAAAATATGCCTTGAGAGCAACTACGCTCAATAATCTATCGAATCTATAAAATCTATAGGGTCTATAAGAAAATAAAACGTAAAAAGCAGTACTTTTTCACCAAAGAGGCTCATACGCGTGCGCACACGTGCGCATGCGCGTAATATAATAAGGTGTAATTACGTTCAAAGCCGACATGCAATAATGCTTGTCGGCTTTGAGATTCATAGTATAAAGTTCAAGAATTATCAAGGATTCTTGGTTATCTGACCTGTAAATGTTGCCTCGGCAACGACCTTGTCGCCTACGAAAATGTAACCTTTCATCGATGAAATTCCGTGGCGGACAGGTGCCAGAAGCTCTACCTTGAAGATGAGTGTGTCGCCTGGAACCACCTTCTGACGGAACTTTACGTTGTCAATTTTGAGGAAGTAGGTCGAGTATTTCTCTGGTTCATCGACGGTATTGAGCACGAGGATTCCTCCGCACTGCGACATTGCCTCTATGAGCAATACGCCTGGCATGACAGGTTCGTCAGGGAAATGTCCCTGGAAGAATGGTTCGTTGCCTGTTACGTTCTTGATACCTACGATGGTGTTTGCGCCAAGAGATATGATTTTATCAACGAGCTGCATAGGATAGCGATGTGGCAGAAGGCTGCGTATCTTATTGATATCCATCAGCGGTTCTTCGTTCGGGTCGTAGATTGGTGCCTGTATTTCGTGGAGTTTTATCTCCTTGCGCATGAGGCGTGCAAACTTGTTGTTGATGGTGTGACCAGGACGTGTGGCGATGATGCGCCCCTTGATTGGCTTGCCTATGAGTGCCATGTCGCCGATGATGTCGAGCAGTTTATGGCGTGTAGGCTCGTTGTCCCATACCAATGGTTTGTCCTGTATGTAACCAAGTTTGGTGGCATCCATGTGCGGCACCTTCAACAGGTCAGCAAGTTGGTCGAGACGTTCCTGTGAAATCTGACGCTCGTAGATGACGATTGCGTTTGTCAAGTCACCGCCTTTTATGAGATTTGCGTTGAGCAGAGGCTCGATGTCGCGAACGAATACGAATGTGCGTGCTGCAGCTATTTCGCGTTGGAAATCTGCAGGATTGTCGAGAGTTGCAAATTCGCTATGGATGAACTTTGACTCGAAGCTTACC
>JAUNQM010000370.1:0-643 GCA_030536165.1 Prevotellaceae bacterium
CTGCAATAAGGTTGGCGTGACCTTGATTTGACCAAGCTGTCTCGTCTTCACCCCATCCGTGCTGGAGGTAGAGTACAGGGTAGCGCTCGCCTTTCTTCTGGCCGTAAGTTGGAGGGGTATAGACGAATGCACGACGGTCGGTGCCTGTGCTTGGCGAAGGGAATAATACTTGCTGTACGTTTCCGTGTG
Organism: Prevotellaceae bacterium; assembly: GCA_030536165.1. Classification (GTDB taxonomy): domain Bacteria; phylum Bacteroidota; class Bacteroidia; order Bacteroidales; family Bacteroidaceae; genus Prevotella. The sequence goes on from JAUNQM010000370.1 coordinate 190, forward strand.
GTACGTTTTTGAGTGCATAGAAGTCTTTGTCGTGTGCTGGGATTTCGATTCCACTTTCCCAACGGCATGAGCCATAGTAGTTGTTGGCACCAGGGTCGTTGAAGACTCCGCCATCGATGGTTACGTGATAGTAGTGGAAACCTTCGTCCATAGGTGCAGATGTGGTGCCTGTCCAGAAGCCGTCGTCGCCTTTTACGAGGTCGGTGCCGCCTTTAGCGCCTCCGAGCCCGAGGCTTACGTTGACTGCTTGTGCATCTGGTGCCTTGATTTTGAATCGGGCATAGCCCTGAGAGTTTACCATAGGGTATTGCTGCCCTGGCTGATTCATTTCTGATGGAACGAAGTCTTCCTTAATCTGTGCGTTTGCTGATGTTGTGGCGAGCATGAGTGCTGCGCTTGCCAATGCTAATGATAATGGTTTCATGTTATTGTAAATTGTAAGTTGTAAATTGTA
>JAUNQM010000370.1:663-1804 GCA_030536165.1 Prevotellaceae bacterium
GGTTTTGGGTTTCAGGTCTCCCTCCTACGGGGAGGGGTTAGGGGAGGGTTTTTAATTGCGGCTGGTGGCGTACATGCCGACTGTTGCTCCTGTGAAGCCTCCAGCTATTTCGGTTGAGAGGATGCGTCCGTCTTGAATGCCGCCCATTGGCTTGTCGTTGCAGTAGAACTGATAGTCAGCACCTTTTGCTACCACCTTGAGCTCTACTGGGTCATCGCCAACTTCCATTGTTGCCACTTCGGTCTTGTCCATGCCACCGAAGAAGCCTTTGCTTATGGCTTTATAGAGGACTACGATCTGTTTGCCGTCGCGAAGAGTCTTGCCAAGCACATAATTGTTTGTCTCTTTTTGATAGACTACAAGACCTGCAAGGTCTTCGTCGGATGTTGGTTTGAAGTTGAGAGTAACGCTGCTTGTGAAGTTGAAGTTTCTTATCCATCGGCAGAGGAATGAAGGGTTCTTCTCTTCATAGATGGTTACTGGGCGAGCGTCGATTTCCATGCTGTTTGGCACGAATCCATGACCTTCGGCTATGCGGTACCATTGGCTCTTTGGTGTGCGAAGCTGAATCCACATAGGGTCGATGTTGAGGAACTTGTCGTGGATGGTGATGTTTCCTGTGTTGAGGCTTGGCTTTTCGATTTTATCTATGACAATGTTTGGTTTATTTATTACATAAGGTATTTCTTCCTTTTCAGGCCAGATGAGTGGTTGGTTTTCTTCGTTGAGCCATTTTGCAGGCACGAGCATTGTTGAACGGCCTGTGTTGCACATTACGCGCTGGCCGTATTCATAAGGAAGTATTGCGAGGAACACAGCCCACCAGTCGCCATTCTGTGTTTGGAATAAGTCAGCATGTCCTGCAGCTGTTACAGGGTTCTTCCTGTCTTTTGGCAATGTTCGTTGAGTTAGAATAGGGTTGATAGGGCACGGTTTGTAAGGACCTTTCACATCGTCGCTGACAAATACCACTTCGCTGTGCCAGTCGCCTGTGCCACCTTCTGCTGCCATGAGGTAATACTTGCCTTTTATTTTATATAGGTGTGGTCCTTCTACCCATATAGGTTTGTCTTCTGGATGAACACCTTTGTTTATTATCTCGATATCAGAACCTATGATCTTGTCTGTTGCAAGGTCGTAC